>JAYVJS010000655.1:0-10675 GCA_043769075.1 Gemmatimonadota bacterium
AAAGGGTCTTCATTCCGGCCGGCCGGGCCGCCGCAATCAGTTCGTCAGGGAGGCCGCCGGCCCCGATGACTCGGGCGACTTTGTCGTCGACCGGCATGATTTCGATAATGGCGAGCCGGCCCTTATACCCGGTGCCGCCGCAGACCTTGCACCCGACCGCCTTTCGAGGCGCCACCTCGCCAACCCGGTCCATCGGGGGCTGGGCGTCGGTCGGTAGCGTCAACACCGGAATCGACTCGGAGCACTCGGTGCACAAGCGGCGGACCAACCGCTGGGCCACCACGCCCTTGATGGCCGAGCCGATCTTGTAGCTATCGATCCCCAGGTCTCGAAGCCGCACCACGGCCGATGGCGCATCGTTGGTGTGGAGCGTGCTCAGCACCAAATGCCCCGAGAGACTCGCCTGGGTCGCGATCGTGGCCGTCTCCATGTCGCGGATTTCACCCACCAGCACGATGTCGGGGTCTTGCCGCAACACCGAGCGGAGCGCGCTGGAAAACGTGAATCCCTGGGCATCGTTCACCTGGAGCTGCGAAATCCCCGGGACGTCGTACTCGACCGGATCTTCCACGGTGACGATGTTGACTTTGCCGGTCTTGAGTTGGTTCAGTGCGGCGTAGAGCGTGGTGGTCTTGCCGCTTCCGGTCGGACCGGTGACCAGAACGATGCCTTCGCGGTGCCCCAGGAGGCGCATCAACAGGCCTTCCTCGACCGGGGGCAACTTTAAGTCAGGAATGTTGGCCCGGAGGTTGTTCTTGTCGAGGATCCGGACCACGACTTTTTCGCCCCGACGGGCTACCGGAACGCTGGAGACCCGGAGATCGATGGGCTTGCCGTCGACCCGGACCGCGCATCGGCCGTCGTGGGGATGGAGCGGGTCGGTCACATCGAGTTTCGCCAAGATCTTGACCCGGCGAACCAGCGCGGGGCCGGCCGAAGCCGGCAACCGCATCACTTCCTTCATCACGCCGTCGATCCGATACCGAACCGAGGTCCCCTCCGCCAACGGCTCGCAGTGGATGTCGCTGGCGCCCTCTCGGACGCCATCGGCGATCATGGCGTCGACCAACCGGGCCATCGGCGCGTCAAGGCTGGGATCTTTCGAGGGCTCCGTAACCGGAGTCTCGTCGATCGTTTCGACGGACGAGTGGCTCAGGCCGTCGACCAGCCGATTCACCGCTGCTTCCGGCCGGTACAGGTCATCGATCTTGGCCGCCAACTCGCCGGGGGCGGCGGCCAGGAACAGGACATCGCGGCCGGTCACAAAGGCCAGGGTTTGTTCCTGGGCCAAGTCCCGCGGGTCAGCCGTGGCGATCCGGATCAACCGGTCGTCGGCGCCGATGGCGACGATTTGGTATTTTCTGGCCAGGGATTCCGGCAGCAATGTCGCGACCCGGGCATCGAGCGTGCTCAGGTCGGCAACCGGAACCTTGAACCGGACCGAAATGGTCTCGAGAATCTGCCGATCGACCGCGTAGCCGCGGCCGACGATCCCAGTCCAGATCGACTCGCGCTCAACGGTCCGAAGTTCGGTGGCCTGGGTTGGCGTCAGAACCCCGGCTGCCACCAACGGCTCAATCAGCCAGAGGTCCTTGGGACCTTGGCCGCCCGGGGAAGACGGTGCCGGCATTTCGGCGGTGATGGGACCGGTCCTCGCTAAACTCACAAAGGTTTGAGGCTCTCTCTGTTAGGTTATTCTAAGTACTTGAACCGCAATGGTCTAGGTCGTTTCACCGGCGGCCCTCGGTCCCGATTCGTGGGCCGCCTGGAGCGACTGTGGCCGACCCAACACTGATTATCGTCCCAGGGGACAAAAGCATTACCCACCGGGCCCTTCTGCTCGCAGGGATAGCCCGGGGCCGGAGCCTGGTTCACGGTGCCTTGACCTCCCTCGACGCTCGGTCAACCGGCCGGGTCCTTCGGCAACTTGGCGTCGAGGTCGGGCCGTTGACGAGGGGCCGGTCCGTGGCCGTCATCGGCCGCGGGCGATTTCGGGCCCCGCCTAACGCTTTGCATTGCGGCAATTCCGGGACCACGGCCCGCCTGGTGCTCGGACTCCTCGCCGCCCATCGGTTCCGCGCCACCCTCACCGGCGACCGCTCGCTTCGGCGCCGCCCCATGGGTCGCGTCACCGAGCCGCTCGGGCTAATGGGCGCCCGTTTTTCGCCCCCCGGGGCCGACCACTTGCCGATCGAGATCCGGGGCGGCCGACTTTCGGAAATCCGCTGGCCCCTTCCGGTGTCGAGCGCTCAATTGAAGAGTGCACTCCTCCTGGCCGGCGTGGCCGGCAACGTCAGAGTCGCGGTCTCAGAGCCTAATGGACTTTCCCGGGACCACACCGAACGGATGCTGGCGGCACTCGGCCTTGCGGTCACCACTCGGGACGGCTGGATCGTCTTTGACCCGGGCAAACCGGTGCCCCCGTTCGAGGTCCAGATCCCCGGTGACGCCAGCTCGGCCGCCTTTCTGCTCGGGGTCGGCGTGATCGGTTGCCGCCCCGTGTCGCTCGGCGGGGTCGGTCTTAACCCAACCCGAATCGGGTTCGTGTCGGTGCTCCAGCGGATGGGCGCGAGGATTACCGTGGCCGAAGATGGCCAGGCCCTTGGGGAACCCGTGGGCGCGATGCACGCTGAGCCGGGCCCTCTCAAACGGACGACCATTCGGGCTCTAGAGATCGCCGGATTGATCGACGAGATTCCGCTCCTGGCGGTCTTGGCCGCCCGGGCCGAGGGCCTGACCCGCTTCGAAGAGGTGGGCGAACTCCGCGTCAAGGAAAGCGACCGTTTGGCCCAAATCGCCAATAACCTGAGGGCCTTGGGCTACCGGGCCACCGGAGCCGGGAACACGTTGACGGTGGAGGGCAGTGACCACCCGCCCCGCGGTCGGGTGGTCACCGGGGGCGACCACCGGATCGCGATGGCCTTTTCGGTGCTGGGGACGGTACCCGGGGCGCGCATCGTGGTCGACAACCGGGCCTGTGTTGACGTCAGCTTTCCGGGGTTCTTCGAGATGCTGGCGAAGGTTCGCGGGACCCGATGAGTCGGGTCATTGCGATCGATGGGCCTGCCGCTTCCGGCAAGTCTTCAACCGCGGCCGCGGTGGCCCAAGCGTTAGGCGCTCTTCACCTCGACTCCGGCGCTCTCTACCGTGGGCTCACCCGGGTGGCATTGGACGAGGCCACGACCGACGTGACTCAGGTCCTAGCCGCCGCCGACCGGCGAGGGCTCTCGCTCCGGCTCGTGGGGGCTGAAATCGCTCCCTTTCTCGATGACGCTCCGGCCGAGCCGCTGATTCGGAGCTCCGAGGTCACCGCCAAAGTGTCGGAAATCGCGGCCCTCGGCCCCTGTCGGGACTGGGTCAATCGAAGACTCCGCGACGCAGCGGCCGGCGAACGGGTGTTGGTGCTTGACGGCCGAGACATCGGCACCGCGGTCTTTCCGGATGCCCGTCTCAAGGTCTTTCTGACGGCATCCCCACAATCCCGGGCCCGGCGTCGGCTGGCCCAGCGGGGCAATCTCTTCGATGCCCAGTCTTTGGCAAGGGAAACGGCCGCGCTGGCGCACCGCGACACCCTGGACACCGGCCGTGCGATCGCCCCACTCCGACAGGCCGACGATGCGGTGGTGCTCGATACCACCGACCTGACCTTCAGGGATCAAGTTGCCATCATCGTCTCCCTCGCCGCTAAGGCCTTGTCATAGATTGACTTCCGCCCTATAATACCGGGTTCCTCCTGCCCGTTCGATTCCGAGCGGCAGGGCAGTCATCCACCTTTTTCGGGCCCCAGAGTTTTGGGTGTGGGCCCCGTGAGCGTCCCTACCATGTCGAAGCGTAAGAAATCCGCCGTCTCCCAATTCGCTACCGCCACCGGCCTTCGGGTCCGGACCGACCTCTACGACGAGACCTATTCGGACTCCGACTACGAGAGCATGCTCTCGATGTACGAGGGCACGATGGCGCAGATCGTCGAGGGCGAGATCGTCAAGTCCAAGGTCCTCCGGATTACCGACAATGCCGTCATTCTCGACGTCGGGTTTAAGTCCGAGGGCTCAGTGCCGCTCGATGAATTCAAAGACCGGCCCGAAGTCGGCGAAGAGGTCGAGGTTTTCCTCGAGCATCTCGAAGACCAAGAGGGCGCCGTCGTGTTGTCGAAGAAGAAGGCCGACTTCATGCGGGTCTGGGAAAAGATCCGGGTGGCCCACGAGAGCGATCAGCCGGTCCAGGGCACTTTGATGAAGAAGATCAAGGGCGGCGTGGTGGTCAACGTCATGGGCGTCGACGCCTTCTTGCCGGGGTCCCAGATTGCCTTGCGGCGAGTTCCGAACATCGACGAGCTCCTCGGCCAGGACTTCGAATTCAAGATCATCAAACTGAACAAGCGCCGGCGGAACATCGTCGTTTCACGCCGGGTCATCCTGGAAAACGAGCGGGCCAGCAAGCGCGAGCACCTGATGAAGGAGCTCCAGCCCCAGCAAATCCGGAAGGGCGTCGTCAAGAACATCACCGACTTCGGGGCGTTCATCGATCTCGGCGGGGTCGACGGTCTCCTCCACATCACCGACATGTCCTACGGCCGGGTCTCCCACCCGACCGAGTTGGTCCAAATCGGCGCCGAAATCGACGTCAAGATTCTCGACATCGATTGGCAACGCGAGCGGATTTCGCTCGGTATGAAGCAGTTGCAGCCGTATCCGTGGAAGGACATCGCTGAGAAGTATCCGGTTGGGACCCGGGTTCAGGGCAAGGTGGTCTCGATCACCAACTACGGCGCCTTTATCGAGCTCGAGGCGGGCATCGAGGGCTTGGTTCACATCTCCGAAATGAGCTGGACCAGGAACGTGCGTCACCCGTCGAAGATCGTCTCGATCGGCGAAACCATCGAGGCGGTGGTGCTCAAGGTCGACGAAACCGAAGAGAAGATCTCCCTCGGCATGAAGCAAACCGAGCAAGATCCGTGGATGATCCTGCCCCAGCGGTACCCGGTCGGTACCCGGTTGTCCGGCAAGGTCCGCAACTTGACCAGCTTCGGCGCGTTCGTCGAAATCGAAGCGGGCATCGACGGGTTGATCCACATCTCCGATATGTCGTGGACCAAGCGGGTTCAGCATCCGTCGGAAGTCGTCAAGAAGGGCGACGGGGTCGATGTGGTGGTACTGAACATCGACGCCGAAAACAAGCGGATTTCGTTAGGCCTGAAGCAGGCCGAAGAGGATCCCTGGCTCAAGATTGGCGAGAACTTGCCGGTCGGCACCATGATGCGGGGCCGGATCGTGCGGATGATGGACAAGGGCGTCGTGGTCGATTTGGGTAACGATCTCGAAGGCTTTGCCCCGATGTCGCAGCTGTTGTTCCCCGACGTCCAGAATCCGGCCGACGTCGTCAAGGAAAACCAGGTGGCCGACGTCGAAGTCCTCGAAGTCGATCCGATCCATCATCGGATCGTAGTGGCTGTCAAGGAATACACCGACGATGAAACCGGGGCGCCGCCGAAGCAGGCGCCGTTGCCGCCGATTACCGATTCGGAAATGTAACTCTCGGCACTCGGGACTCGGCACACGGGTTGAGACTCGGCGGGCGGCGTTCAAGTGGGCGCCGCCCGTTCGTTGTTTGGGTGAGACACTTCTGGGGGGAGACCAATGCGATTTTTGTGGGGGATGTTAGGCGCGATAGCGGGCGTCTCGACGGTGGCGGCCCAGTCGAAAGGACCGGTCGACCTCTCGGCGGTTCGGATGATCGACCTAAGTCACGAATTGGCCTCCGATGCGCCGGCGTGGCCTGGGCTTCGGTTTCCGTTCCGCCTCGATACCGTGGTGGCCAATGACCGGGCCGCGATGTTCAACGTGTTTACCCCGGAGCACTTCGGCACTCACCTCGACGCACCGCGCCACGCCTCCGGCGCCGGGTTAACCACTGAGCGGGTGCCGCTCGAGCGGCTGATTGCGCCGGCGGTCGTCGTCGATGTGACCGCCGCCGTTGGGCAAAATGCCGACTACGGGGTGACACCGGCCGATCTGGCGCGCCATGAAGCCCGGTACGGTCGAATCCCGGCGGGATCGTTTGTCCTGATCAAGACCGGCTGGGGCTCCCGGTGGGGACAGGCCTCATACTTCGGGGCGGATTCCTCCTCCGGACGGACGGTGCTCCACTTTCCAAGCCTCGGGGTCGAGGCAGCCCGGGTCTTGGCCGAGCGGGGAGTGGCCGGCGTCGGGGTCGACTGTCCGAGTACTGACGTTGGGGCCGCTCCATCGTTCGAAGTCCACGGAGTTTTTGGCGCGGCGGGCATTCCAGCCATCGAGAACCTGGCAGATCTCTCCGAGGTGCCTGCGATCGGTGCCGTGCTGGTGGCCCTCCCGCCCAAGATCAAAGGAGGGTCCGGCGGTCCGATCCGAGTGGTGGCCCTGATTCCCAAGTCCCGTTGAGGCACCTTACCTTTCTTCTATGACCAAGCCTGAAGAGTTGCTTGAAGATCTCCATCGCCGCCAAGTGCTGGCGGAACAGGGTGGGGGCAGCACCCGGATTGCCCAACAGCACAAGAAGGGCAAGCTCACGGCCCGGGAACGACTCGACCTGCTGCTCGACGAGGGCAGCTTCGTCGAGCTCGACCGCTTCGTCACTCACCGGGCCACCGATTTCGGGTTGGCCGATCAGGTGGTTCCCGGCGACGGTGTCGTCACTGGCCATGGCCGAATCGACGGGCGCTTGGTCTATGTCTTCTCTCAGGACTTTACCGTCTTCGGCGGGTCGCTGTCCGAAACCCACGCGGAGAAGATCTGCAAGGTCATGGATCTCGCGGTTCGGAATGGGGCTCCCGTCATCGGCCTGAACGACTCAGGCGGCGCTCGAATCCAGGAGGGGGTCGCCTCGTTAGGCGGCTACGCCGACATCTTCTTGCGCAATACGATGGCGTCGGGTGTGGTTCCTCAGATCTCGGCCATCCTGGGTCCCTGTGCCGGAGGTGCCGTCTACAGCCCGGCGATCACCGATTTCATCTTCATGGTACGCGGCGTCAGCTACATGTTCGTCACCGGACCAAACGTGGTCAAAACGGTGACCCACGAAGAAGTGACGTTCGAAGATCTCGGCGGTGCTGACGTCCACGGCGAGACCTCGGGCATCGCGCACCGGGTCGCATCCTCAGAGCCGGAATGCCTCGCATCGATCCGCGAATTGGTCGGCTTTCTCCCGTCGAACAACCTGGGCGACCCACCGGCCGGGCCGGCTGACGATCCCGAAGACCGGCGCGAAGAGTCGTTGCTCCAGGTCATTCCGGACTCGCCGGCCAGTCCCTACGACATGCATCAGGTCATCGGTGCCATTGTCGACCACGGCCAGTTTTTCGAGATCGCGGCAGGGTTCGCCGGGAATATCCTGGTGGGGTTTGCCCGGATGGGCGGGCGCTCGGTCGGCATTGTCGCGAACCAGCCCGCGGTCTTGGCCGGTGTCCTCGATATCAACAGCTCGACCAAGGCGGCCCGGTTCATTCGGTTCTGCGATGCGTTCAACATCCCGATCATCACCTTGGTCGATGTCCCGGGGTTCCTCCCGGGCTTGGCCCAGGAGCACGGCGGGATCATCCGGCACGGGGCGAAGTTGCTCTACGCCTATTGCGAGGCCACCGTGCCGAAAGTGACCGTCATTACCCGGAAGGCCTACGGCGGCGCCTATGACGTGATGAACTCAAAGCACATCCGGGCCGACCTGAACTTGGCCTGGCCCACGGCCGAGATTGCCGTCATGGGGCCCAAGGGCGCGGTCGAAATCCTCTTCAAAGATGAGATCGCCAAGGCCGCCGATCCGGCCGCCGAAACCCAGAAAAAGATCGCCGAGTATACCGCGACCTTCGCCAACCCGTATAAGGCGGCCGCCCGCGGGTTCATCGACGACGTCATCGATCCGCGCGACACCCGGCCCCGGCTCATCGATGCCCTCCGGGTGCTGGCCACCAAGCGCGACCGCAATCCACCGAAGAAACACGGCAACATTCCGTTGTGAGCCAGACACCGATGAAGATTACCAGGGTTCTGGTCGCCAACCGGGGAGAGATTGCCCTCCGGATCATTCGGGCCTGTCACGAGGAAGGCCTCGAGGCCGTTGCGGTGTACTCCGAGGCCGATCGCTCAACTCCGTACGTTCGCGAGGCCGATGCGGCGGTCCCGATCGGCCCCGCGCCGGCCGCCCAGAGCTATCTCGTCATCGAGAAGATCATCGCCGCCGCCCGGTCGTCAGGCGCGCAAGCGATTCACCCCGGCTTTGGGTTCTTGTCTGAGCGGGCCGCCTTCGCGGCGGCCGTCGCGGAGGCCGGCCTGGTGTTCATTGGGCCCCCGGCCAGCGCCATTCAGGCCATGGGGAGCAAGACCGAGGCTCGGCGCCGAATGGAAGCCGCCGGCGTGCCCGTCGTCCCGGGTGGAATGGCCGCGGTCGAAGACCCGGCCGAGGCCGCAATGCTGGCCCGGTCGCTAGGGTATCCGGTGTTGGTCAAGGCAACGGCCGGCGGGGGCGGGAAGGGGATGCGGGTCGTCCGTGCCGAGCCCGAATTGGCGGGCGCCCTTGTCTCGGCGGCGTCCGAGGCGCTCAAGGCGTTCGGCGATGCCGCGGTCTATCTCGAGAAGTACATCGAGCGGCCCCGTCATGTCGAAATCCAGGTCTTGGCCGACCATGAGCGCACCATCCACCTCGGCGAGCGGGAGTGCTCGGCTCAGCGCCGCCACCAGAAAGTTCTCGAAGAAGCCCCGAGCGTGGCGGTCGACCCCGCGCTCCGGGAGCGGATGGGAGCTGCCGCGGTGGCCGCGGCCAAGGCGGTCGGGTACCGGAGCGCCGGCACCTGCGAGTTTCTGCTGGCCGCCGACGGCTCGTTTTATTTCCTTGAGATGAACACCCGGATTCAAGTCGAGCATCCGGTCACCGAGTTGGTGTACGGGGTCGACTTAGTCCGGCAGCAGCTTCGGATCGCCCAGGGGCTTCCGATGACGGTCGCGGCGGGCCCGCTGACGCCTCGGGGCTGGGCGATGGAGTGTCGGATTACCAGCGAAGATCCGAGTAACGGCTTCCTTCCGTCGACCGGGGTGATTTCGTACCTCCGTCCACCGGCGGGACCAGGGATTCGGTGGGACAGCGGCGTCGAAACCGGCGACGAGGTGACCCTCTACTACGACTCAATGTTGGCCAAGTTGATTGTGCACGGGGCTGATCGGGAAGACGCCATCGTTCGGATGGAACGGGCCCTTCGTGAGTTGGTCGTGGTCGGCGTTGCCACCAACCAGGCCTTCCACCTCCGGCTACTCGCTGATCCCGATTTTCGGGCCGGCCGGATCGATATCCAGTTCCTCGAACGGCGGCCGGAGTTGGCCATGCCCGCACCGACCGATGCCATCATCGAGCGGTTGGCCGTGGCGGCCGCGTTGGCCGAGCACGAACGCCGACAGCGCCAAAAACCCGCCGTGGCGGTGGAAGACGCCGGTGGAGCCGCCTGGCTGGCCACGGCCCGTCGCGAGGGGCTTCGGTAGGAGTGGAAGAAGCGGTTCGGATCGAACGCATCGCCGCCGGGGGTGACGGCGTGGGGCACTTGGCGGATGGCCGGGTCGTCTTCATTCCTCGAGGGGCCGCGGGCGACTTGGCCTTGGTGTCCATCACCAAGCAAGCCGCTCGATTTGCCCGGGCCCGGATCAAAGAACTCGTCGAGGCCGGTCCTGACCGGGTGGAGCCGATCTGTCGCCACTATCGCGACGATGAGTGTGGGGGCTGCCAGCTGATGCATCTTTCGCCGGCCAGCCAGCGCGAGGCCCGGCGTCGGATTGCCGGCGACGCGCTCCGGCGGATCGGAAAGCAGACCATCGCCGACCCTGAGCTCACGGCGGCCACCGCGGACTGGGGCTACCGGACCAAGGTCACCCTGGCCCGTGGGGCCGGCGGCCGGCTCGGTTTCCACCGGGTCGATCGGCCGGACAGCGTCTTTCCACTCGACCACTGCCCGGTGGCAGCTCCCGGGATCAACGATCTCTGGGTCCGGGTCCGCCACTCGAGGT
Source organism: Gemmatimonadota bacterium (assembly GCA_043769075.1). Classification (GTDB taxonomy): domain Bacteria; phylum Gemmatimonadota; class Gemmatimonadetes; order Gemmatimonadales; family GWC2-71-9; genus SHZU01. Next base: position 10,023 of record JAYVJS010000655.1, read on the forward strand.
CCCTGTGGCCTGGAACGTTGGCCAAGATCGTCCTCCGGCTCGACCGGACCGGCGGGGAGCACGTCATCCTTGAAACCGGGGAAGGCCCGATCTGGACCGCCGGCAAGGCCCTCCAGGCTGCGGTCCGCCGGGCGGCCCCGCTGACCGTCTGGTGGCGGCCCCATGAGGGCGCGGTTCGGGCGGTCGGGGGCGCCGACAGCGCCTATCCCGCGGCCGCCTTTGAGCAGATCAATCCCGCCATGGGCGACCAGGTCCGGACCGCCGCCCTCGCGGCGTTAGGCGACGTGACCGGCCAGCGGATCTGGGACCTCTACGCCGGGATCGGCGAAACGTCCGCCATTCTGGCCCAACGCGGCGCCCGGGTCCAAAGCGTGGAGTGGGATCGCCGTGCCGTCGACGAAGCCGAACGCCGCCACCGCGAGGCGGGTCTTACTGTGGACCGGGTCGTCGGCAGCGTCGAACGGGCGATGGCTTCCCTCAGCCAGCCCGATCAAGTCATCACCAACCCCCCGCGGAGCGGGATGGACGCCCGGGTGATCGACGAACTCAAGTCCCGCGGCCCGGTCCGGATCGTCTACATCTCGTGCGACCCTGCCACCTTGGCCCGCGACGTCGCCCGCCTTGCCGCGCCCCGAGCGCCGAGCGCCGAGTAC
>JAYVJS010000656.1:0-25298 GCA_043769075.1 Gemmatimonadota bacterium
CCAAGAGCCCGGCGTCCCGACAGGCAGCGATCATTCGTTGCACCCCGCTGCCCCACTGCTCCACCAGGCCAAGCTCGTGAAACACCCGTCCGATCACCCGATTGCGCAGCTTGGAAACGCCGAGCGGCAGATCGGCGACGGTGAGGCCAAAGGGGAGGAGTCCCGGATTCTCGACCTCGAGCCGGTCATCGAACAGAGCAACGCGGATCGGAGCGCCACGTTGCGAATAGTCGGCGTGGGCCACGGCGTTGATCACGGCTTCACGAATCGCCGCCGGCGGCAGCGACCAGCGTTCGGCCCGACGGAGTCGCCCGATCGCCACGCCGTGCGTCGAATGTTTTTCCACGAACTCGATGGCCGCGCTGACACCCAACAGCAGCGGACCTCGGAACTCGGCGTGATCGGCGATCGTCGATCGATCGAGGCCGCTGAAACGGCCCATTTGAATCCAGGCATCAGGAAAATGACGGAGCCGGTCGACACCGAATAGGATGATTCCGCCGGCGGTGGGCACCTTTCGCCCCTGATGGGCCGTGACCAGCCGGAGCGTCTCCAGATCCCGCCGCCCGAGCCGCCGGATCGGGGCAAAAGACTCGGAAGCCACTCGGAAGTCGATCGCTTCCGAGTCGAGCTCCGGCATTGGCCGTTCGTCGAACGCCTCGCCCTGCGAGAACCGCTGCATCTCCGCGATGAGGGCCTCATCGGCCCGGCGATTGGTCGAACCTACCCGCACGTACGTTCCCGCCTGACGGCCGGCCCTGGTGAGGTAGTGCGGGCGGGACGGGCTCGGAAATACCTGAACCGCCACGACCTGGGTCTTCCGATAGGTCAGAACCTCGAGGTCCGGCAACAGGCGTGGGGTGATGGAGTCGCTGATCAGGTTGGCGAGCCGCTCCTCCAGAGCCATCGGATCAGCGACCCCTCGAACATGTCGGGTCCCGTCTTCCACACCGACAAGAACGGTACCGCCGGCCGTATTGGCAAACGCCACGACGGTCCGCAATAACCCCTCAGGCGACGAGACGTCGCGCTTAAACTCGAGGGTCTTGCCTTCGGGGCGACGGAGAGCGTCGAGGAGATCCATTACTAAGAAGTCTACTAGGAAGCCGCGACCGACGCCAGGCTTCCGAGTCAATCGCCGAGGTCTGGGGTGACCCGGGTTAGTGGTTCGACGGATTCATCCGCTTGTCGCCCCGCTTCTGCTTTTCCTTGGTATTGTGGGTCTTGATGCCTCGCTTCCGGCCGCACCCTTGCCGGTTTGGTCCGACTGAAGGGTCCGATTGGACTTCTGTCGCGTCGTGATCTTCTTCTCCATAGCCCTGCTCCCGGAGTGAGTCGTTTGGTCGCGCTCCAGGGGACGTCCGAGGGGATCGTGCCCAAGGTGCGGTGAGGCAGGTCAGTGATCGGTGCCGAGGCGGCCGGCCACCACCACCGCGGCCACCCGGCGGATATTCCTGATGTCGAGAAGCGGGTTGCCGGCGAGCAAGACCAGGTCGGCGAGTTGACCCGGCGCGATCGTTCCGAGCGAATCCGTCATCCGGAAATACCGGGCCGGCTCGACAGTGGCCGTTCGAATCGCCTCTGCGGGCGTTAGGCCGAGACTGTCGACCAGAAAAATCAATTCGTCATGGAGTGAATGGCCGGGATAGGAGAGCAGCACGCCGAGGTCGGTGCCGGCCAGCAATTTGACGCCTCCGGCCTTGAATCGCCGGAGGCCCTCGAGTCCTTGGGCGATCTGCTCGGCGAAGTACTCGCGAGGGGCGTCGAACGGCTTGAGAGCCCGCTGGGCCTGCCAGAACGCCCGCAACTGCGGCGTCACCAGGGACGCCAGTGAATCGCCGGGGTCGTTGCCGGCCACCCTGGCATCGATCAGACTGTCCGAGTTGGCCCGCAAGAACGAGGCGCTCAACGTCGGGTCGATCCACATTTCGGCGACGACGATGCCACGGACGACGCGGTCCCGGCGAGCGGCCGGCATCTTCTCCAGGTCGCCGAGCAATTCCAGGTGTTCGATGCTTCGCATCTTGGTTGCCAAGGCGCCCGCGAGGCCGACATCGGGACCGGGCAGATGCCCCGCGGTGAAGAGCCCCCGTTTCCCTGCCGAGGCCATGAGAGCGGCGTAGGCCGCCCTAGGCGGAGAGTTCCGAACCTTGACCACGTCGACACCCAGCGCCGCAATCCGGGCCACGGCCCGCCGCGCCTGCTCTGGCGTGTCGACGCCGATCCGCTCGGCCATGAGCTCCTTGATGCCTGGTACGTCGAGGGAGCCGACCTTGTTCTTCCACGACCCGTTTTCGATGATCGGGCCGGCCACCATGATTCGCGGTCCGACCACCGCGCCCGCCCGGACCTCCCGTCGCCACCGAAGGACCGAATCGAGACTGCCGCCCAGGTCCCGGACCGATGTCACCCCATACCGTACCAACGTCGCGAGCGACCCGCGGCCCGCCGCACCCAGGTGGACGTGCATGTCCCAGAGCCCCGGAATGACGAAGAGGCCGCGGCCGTCGATGAGCCGAACGCCGGCGGGCGCTGGTCCACCCGATGGGCCAATCGACTGGATCCGCCCATCGCGGATCAGAATGGTCGCGCCGCTGATCGTGGTCCCCGCGACGACATCGACGGCCGAGGCCCAATCGATGACCAGATCCTGGGCGACGCCCAGGGCCGGCCATCCGAGGGCCAGGAGGATGGTCAACCCGCGAAGTCGGAGCATCGGTCGGTGAGTCATGGCCCCCGTCACGGCACTGGTCTTGATGAAATCGCGTCTGGTGGCCATGAAGGCAATGTAGTTGAGGGGGTTCTCGGCGGCATGGCGCCGCCTCGATATCGGCGAGCGAAAGACCTAACGCCCGGACGGCGATGAGGGTGTGGTACCACAGGTCCGCCGCTTCTTCGGTGGCGCCGGCCGGGATCGCTGCGCCGGGTCGGTGATCGCGGCACGATTGAATCCGCTACAATCATTGTAGCGGATTACCCTCCCGATCCTGGGAGGCAACCAATGACCGATCATTGGCCGCCGCCCGGCTTGCGAAATAGTGCTCCGTTTCGCATCAAAAGGGTTACCGCCTTCCGCCGCAGCGCCACCAGTTTGGGCGGATGACTTGCCGAGCCGGCTCGATCCGTTCGTCGCCCGCCATCGGCTCGGAACCACGTTGTTTGCTCCAGCAGACCTCGATTTCGGCCGGGGATACGTCGCCCAACCCGATCTCTTCGTCGTCCCTGAGGTCGCGATCCGAAAGCTGCTCGACTGGCGCAACCACGGGGTTCCTTCCTTCATCGCGGAGATCCTGTCGCCCTCAACGGGCCGGGGCGACCGGAAGGTGAAGCGGCCGGCGTATCAGCGGGCGGGCGCGGGCGAGTACTGGATTGTCGATCTTGACTCGCGGACCGTCGAACGCTGGCAGCCCGCCGACACCCGGCCGGAGATCTGCCTCGTTCGGGCGGTGTGGCAGCCGAAGCCGGACATCGAGCCATTCGAACTCAACCTGAGTGAGTACTTCACCGAGATCTGGGGCGAGGGGCCCAACTAGTCACCATCAAGGGCCTTGAAATTTCTCGACATCCGCAAGCCCGAGCCCCGGGACCCGAGAGAACTCCCGCCGGTTGAGCGTGGCCAACCGATGCCCGTGCGCCAACGCCGTCGCCCCGATCAACAGATCATGCGCCCCGATCATCGTGCCGGCGCTCGCGAGGTGGGCCCACAACTCCGCGTGGCGCCTCGCATCGGCGAGGCCGAACGGAATCACCGGAATGGTACCGAGAACGGCGTCGACAAACGCCAACCGCCGGGCCCGGATGGCGGGATCGGTAGCTCGATGACATCCGTGGAGCAACTCCGACGCGGTAATCGCGGCAATCCGGACCGGCTCGTCGCCGAAGGCGAGCAGCAGCGCCTCGAGTCGAATGGCCCCCCGCTCGCCCCCGATCAGCACCGAGGTATCGAGAATCACGCCCAGGACTCGGGCACCGGCGGCAGTTCCGCCCGGGCCGCCTCGATGTCCCGGCCGAGCCCCTCGGCCTCAGCCGGCAGGAGCCGCGGCCAGGACCGCCACCGAAGCGCGAGATCGTGGGCCGTGAGACCGGCGGCGCCTGGCTCGTCGTCCACCGGGCTCAAATAGCGGCCGACCGCCTCGCGAGCTAGCTGGGACTTGGGGACGCCGCGAGCCCGAGCCGACCGGGCCAGCAACCGGGCCAACGCGGCGGGCAGCCGGAGGGTGAGGTGGGAGTCTTTCATGTAACACAACGTAGTACATTTGTGTTACCCAGACAACCGCTCGGGGCGTCGGCTCTTACTCGAACGTTCTGCCCCGGCCGCCGGGGCCCGGGATGAGCACGGGAATCAGCTGCCTTCGGTTCCGGCGGTAGACCCGGAAGTCGGCATCCAATGTCACAACCACGCTTTGGGGCTCGAGTTCGGTCATCCGAACGAGGCAGGCGTCCGCCAGAGACATTGGCACGTTCGCGAATTTCCGCATGAGGCCCCTGATCGGATCGATCTCGGAGCGGATCCGAAAATCGACCTTCAGGGCGTCCTTCGACAGCAGCGCCAATACCGTGTCCTGCCCACCCCTGATTCGCCCGAGAAGGAAGCAGGCTTCGGAGATCACCGCCTCGCAGGTGAACACCGGCGGTTCGACGGTGTCGAGAACCTCCCGGACCCAGGCATGATGGCGGTCGCGGCGGTTCAGCAACGCAACCAAGGGCCCGGTATCGATGACGAACCGAGTCACCTCCCGTACCGGGCCAGGTACTTGGGATTGGTGGACAGGTCGGGTGGACCATCCAGGGCCCCCACGAGTTCGTCGACCACCGCTGTCACGGAACGGTGGCCGGTTTTCGCCAGGGCTTCCAGGGCTTCTCGAACCAGAGCAGAGCGACTGGATTTCCGGCGCCGTGCCAGGTCGTTCAGGGCGTCGTCCAGCCGCTCGGGCAGCTTGAACGACACGGTTCGCATCGGGTTTGCCATGGTATTACCTCCTCGTCAGAATGGTAATACGTCCGGCGCGATCGCACTAGCGGGCCTTGAGCCCCAGGGCCTCCACCACCAATCGCGCCAGTTCCGCCCGCATCCGCGACCGCACGCCGGCCATCGCCGGGTCCGCCGCGACGTTCCGGCGCTCGAGCGAATCGCGCTGCAGATCGTACAACTCATCCTGCTCCGGAAACTTGATCCAGTGGACGTATTTGTACCGGGCGGTCCGGACCGCCCGGTAGTCCAGGTCGAGGAGGTGTGGAAACGGCTGCTCGTTGGTGTAGAACTCCACCAGCACCGACTGCCGCCAGCCCGCGGGCGTCCCGCGGACCAGCGGAATCAGGGAGCGCCCCTGGATCTCCGGCCCGATCGGGACCCCGGCGAAGGCCAACAGCGTCGGGGCGACATCCACGGTGAGCGCCAAACCGGCCGGCCGCGATCCGGCCGGGATCGTGGGCGGGTACCGGATCAGGAGCGGATTCCGGATCGACTCCTCGTACGGCAACCGGCGTTCCGTGGTGAGGCCGTGCTCGCCGAAGAAGAAGCCGTTGTCGCTGCTCAGCACGATCACCGTCTGATCGAGAATCCCGAGCGAGTCGAGAGTCGCGATGATCCGGCCCAAGCTCCGATCCACCCCGACGATCATCTCAGCCCGCCGGCGGATCGTCTCCTCGCCGGTCCAGGGTGTTTCCGGATGCTGATGCTCGGCGGAGGGGACGGCACCGGGTGTCGGCGGCAGGTTGGCGAGGGCGTGGCGGATCACCGGCTTCCCCTCGAGGTCCTTGGCCACGTCGGCGCGGGCTTGGCGCCGGAGAAACACCCGGTCGTGATAGCGCCCCTCGTCGCGCGGCGCCGGGATGTAGCCCCGGTCGCTCTCCGGATCGAGGGAGCCGTCGTTCCGCTGCACCACATCCGGGTGGACCGCCTTGTGGGCCAGGTAGAGGAGAAACGGCTGGGCCCGCTCGCGCTGGATGAACCCGACCGCTCGGTCGGTCAGCAGATCCGTGGTGTACCCCGGCACCTTGTGGAGGGCGCCGTCCTCGAACAAATCCGGATCGACCGCGTGGCCCTGGCCCGGCATCGCCACCCAATAATCCCAGCCCGGCCGGGGCGTCGGGTCGTTGCCCATGTGCCACTTGCCCAGGAATCCGGTCCGGTACCCCGCCGCCTGGAGCGGGATGTTGAAGGTCGCGAGGCGGTGGCTGGCCAAGTCGCGCGAGACGTTGTCGATGATGCCGTGCCGGGACGGATACTGGCCGGTGAGCAGGGTGGCCCGATTGGGCGAGCAGAGCGGCACCGCGTGGAAGGCGTTGACGAACAGGGCGCCTTCCCGAGCCAGGCGGTCGATGTTAGGCGTGTCGAGATAGGGATGGCCGCCGGCCCGGAACTCGTCGAAGCGAAGATCATCGACCAGCACCACCACGATGTTGGGACGGGTGGACCGCTCCGGCCGAGCCGACCCGGTCAAGCCAACGGCAAGCAGGGCGGCAATCGATTGGCGGATCATCATTCGCTCAAGACAAGACCCGAGGGACAATACCGCCGGGCGAGCCGAAATGGACCACCAGCCCCGCGGCGGCCGCGGCAGTGTCCGGTCCGGGCATTTCGAACCCCTGTCGTGCGGCGGAGTAGTACAGGCACCCCACCTCCTCGGCGGGCCGCCCGCGAGCGAACGCCTCGGCGTCGGCCAACGCGCCGAGCCAGATCGTTTTCGCGGTAGTCAGGTCGAACGGCTCGGCCAGCTGGAGTCGGTCAAAATCGGCCGGCCGGTACCGGCCCCGCCGCTTCAACAGCTCGAGCAGCGAAAGCGGCGTGAAGCCGGGATCTTTCCCCACCCCCGCCCAGACGAGCGCCCCGAGCGGCAACACCCGCTCATGGATGAAGAGGATATCCACGAAATCGCGCGGCTCGTCCCGGCCGGCCAGGGCAAGCACCTTGTTCACGGCGACGTCAACTGGGTGGAGGAGCAGTCCACCGAGCGGATCGACCACCAGCGGCATGAAGCGCCAGGCGGTGTCGTGAGCCCAGTCGATCTTGGTCGATTGTTGGGCCCGGGAAACGGTGGCGCGGACAAAGCCGGGCTGACTCAACTCGACGGCGACCTCGAATCCGTGGGCCTCGAGGGTCGCAGCGTCGGCGGCAAACGCCGAAGCGACCCGGGCCACCGAATCGTGGAAGAAATCGAGGTCATCACTGTAGCGGATTGAGTTCGGTGCAAAGTGGAGCGCAGCGCCACCGGCGAGATAGCTATCCGGGGCCCGGTTCGGGGCCAGTAGCGCCAGCATTTCGCGCTGAAAACCGGTTAGCGGCACAGCTTCCGCCCGATGACCCACGCCTCGCGATTGCCGTGCTTCATCAGCTGCTCGGCGACCCACGCCACATCGCCGCCGCCGATCGTTAGGTCCGGGCGGTAGGACCAAAAGCACGAGGTGCGAAACCGCCGGAACGCCCGGCGAGCCTCCCGGACCCCGACCATCTGACGGGCCGTTTCCGGATCGAGCCGCCGCCGGCTTTGAATCCCACCCTTGCGCCCGATGGTCGCGAGAAAATCCCGCACTTCGTTCTTCATCCAATCAACATATGCTGCTTATGATACTAAGTCAATATCAATTAATTCTTTACAAGGTCGTGATCATAGCTTCAGAAATCCCGGGCCCGGGCCGGTTGCGGAGGGAGCCTGGTTTCGGTGATCTTGCTTCATGCCGGTGACCGAATTCGTCAAGAAACACCCCGCCCTGGCGTTGTTCCTGGTCGCGGTGGCCTTTGGGCCGGCCCTCGTCGCACCCGTCCTGGCGGGATGGCTGTCGCCCAAGTTCCTCCAACTCGGCGCGCTGAGCGCCAGCTTGGCGGGGTTCACGGTCGCGGCGGTCGAGGGCGGCAAGCCCGCGGTCCGCGAGCTGCTGAGCCGGGGGCGAATTTGGCGGGTCGGCGCGCGATGGTGGCTGACCGCCCTGTTACTCCCGTTGGTGCCGTCGCTGCTGGCCGTGGTGGTGGCGGCCGGTTACACCAAGCAGCCCGTGAATTGGGCCGGCATCGGCCCATTGTACAGCGTGATCCCGTCGCTGATTTTGCTGATCCTTTTCGCCGGCTTCGGCGAGGAGTTCGGATGGCGCGGGTTTGCCCTGCCCCGGCTCCGGACCCGCCACACCGCCCTGATCGCGACCCTGATCATCGGGGGATTCCATGCCCTGTGGCACATCCCCCTGTTCTTGGTCAAGGGCGAACCCTATAACATCCTGGCCCAGCAGATCGGGTTCCTGCCGGCGTTCCTTGGATACGCCACGATGGTAGTAGCGCTATCGTTTCAGGCGACCTGGATCTTCGCCAACACGGGGGGCAGCGTGCTGCTGGCCGCGGTGTATCACGGCGCGGGCAATGCCTGGGCCGGGTATTTGGCGTTGGACCGGGGCGGACTGGCGGCGCCGGTGGCCCTGGTGGTGATGCATGTTGTGGTCTCCCTCATTCTCGTCTTCTTCTATGGGCCGAAAACCCTGACTCGAGCCGCAACGTGACCGTCCATGCCATCGTCCTCGCCGCCGGCGCCGGCACTCGGTTCGGCACTGACACTCCAAAGCTCCTGGCGCCGTGGAACGGCCGCCCGCTGATCGAATCGGTCCTCGGCACCATGGCATCGGCCCAGGCCGATGGGTTGGTGTCGGAGGTATTCGTGGTGTATCCGCCCGAGCATCCGGCCATTGGCACGCTGGCACATGAGGCGGGTTTTGACGCCGTGTTGGTGACCCGGTCGCGGCCGGCCATTTCGGAAACCATCAAGGCCGGGATGGTGACGATGACCGCCATGCACGACCTCCGAAGCGTAACCGGCGTGCTGCTGGTGTTAGGCGATCAGCCGAAGCTCACCGTCGATGCGATCCGAGCGGTGATTGCCCGGGCCGGTGGGTCGCCCTCGGCGCTGGTTCGGCCCCGGTACGCCGACCAACCGGACGAGCCGGGTCACCCTGTTTTGGTTGGCCGGGTTCACTTCGGATTGCTGGAAGCCACCCAGGGAGACCACGGCCTCGACGCGGTCATCAAGCAGCAAGGCCGCGAGTGGCGCTACGTTGACCTACCGGGGAACAACCCAGATGTCGACACCCCCGAGGATCTAAAAAGGCTGACCTGACCGCAGGCCCCCTGGAGATTGGACAAGTCTATGCGAATGAGTTTCGGGGGCGCCCCGGAAATCCGGGCCAGCCGCGCCCAAGTCTGGAAGGCGTTGCTCGACCCGAACTTCGTCGCGGCGTCGGCCCCGGCCATCGAGAAGGTCGACACCATCGACCCGACCCATTTCACGGTAACGGCGGGGCTCGGGATCGGCTCGCTCAAACTCAAATTCAAGTTGTCGGCCGAGTTGTTCGACATCGTCGAGGGGCAAACCGCCAAGATGCGAGTCCGCGGGAAGGCGCCCGGCTCGACCCTCGACGCCACCACCTCGTTCCACTTGGAAGACGCGCCCGGCGGGATCAAACTCAACTGGACCGCCGACAGTGAAGTGGGCGGGACCATCGCGAGCATCGGCGCCCGGCTCCTCGAGGGCACCTCCCGGCGGCTGGCCGAAGAGTTTTGGCGCGACTTTGCCGATGCGGTATCCAAAGCAGCGGAGCCCCGATGACTGAATCCGCTGAGTGGTCCCGCCGGGAGTTCGTGGCCGCCGCGGCCGCCGCCGGCGCCTTAGCCTGCCGGCCCGCGACACCCCCGCCACCGCCAATCGCCTCGGCCGAATTGCTCGAGTTGAGCGCCATCGACGCCGTGGCCGGAATGACGAAGGGCGATTTCACGGCTGAGCGGTACGCCGGAGCCCTGCTGGAGCGGTGCGAAGCGCGGAAACGACTCAACGCCTTCATCACACTCGACCCGCCCCGGGTCCTGGCGGCCGCCCGCGACGCGGACCTCCGCCGCAAGAACGGCGCGACGCTTGGGGCGCTTCACGGGCTCCCGATCCCAATCAAAGACAGCATCAACACCAAGGACCTCCCGACCACCGCGGGCACACCCGCCCTCCGCAACTTCCGACCGAAGTCCGACGCGCCGGTGATCGCCGCTTTGGTGGGCGCCGGCGCCATCGTCCTCGGCAAGACCAACCTCCACGAACTCTCGCTCGGGTGGACCAGCGCCAATCAAGCCTTCGGCCCGGTGGGCAACCCGTACGACCAGACCCGGATCCCAGGCGGCAGCAGCGGGGGTACGGCCGCGGCCGTGGCCTCGCGGATGGCGCCGTTAGGCGTCGCCGAGGACACCGAAGGGTCGATCCGGGTCCCGGCGGCGTTGTGCGGGGTGGCGGGGTTCCGGCCCACCACCGGCCGGTACTCGACCGCCGGCGCGGTGCCGATCACGCCGCTGTTCGACCAAGTGGGGCCCCATGCCCGGTCGGTGGCCGATCTGGCCTTGTTCGATACGGTCGTGACCGGCACCGCCGGCACGGCCGAGCCGGTCTCGCTCGCCGGCGTTAGGCTCGGCGTGTCCCGCCAGTACTACTTCGAGGGGCTCGACCCCGAGGTCGAACGGATCACGGCCGAGGCCCTCAAACGGTTGACCGACGCGGGCGCGATCCTGGTCGAGGCCGAGGTGCCGGACCTGGCCCGGCTGGTCGGACTGACGACCTTTCAAATCCAGGGGTACGACCTGGTTCCGAGCCTGATCAAGTTTCTGGCGGACTACGGCACCGGGGTCACCTTCGAGCAGGTCCAGGCCCAGGCAAGCCCCGATATCAAGCAGGCCTTCGATCTCTTTGCTCCCGGCGCGAAGGGCGCCGTCCCGAAATCGGCCTACCTCGCGGCCCGGGACGTCCACCTTCCCCGGCTCAAGGCCGTCTTTCAGGCGTACTTTACGACCAACGGCGTCGCGGCGCTGGTGTTCCCCGCCACCCGGATGCCGGCCGTGCCGATCGGGACCGCCACCGTCGAACTCGGCGGGAAAAAGATCCCGTTCGACACGGCGATTGCCCGGAACATTGCCCCGGGCAGCACCACCGGCCTGCCCGGCCTGGTGCTCCCGGCCGGCCTGACCACCGGCGGGCTGCCGGTGAGCCTCGAGTTCGACGGGCCGAGCGGCAGTGACCGGGCACTCCTGGGGCTCGGACGTTCGATCGAGCGGGCACTCGGCAGCCTGCCTGCGCCCACTTGGCGATGATCGGTTAGATGGACGCCCGGCAGATCCAACGCGGTCTCGGCGGCGGCGGCGAAAGAAGCCTTCATACCCGGGTCACTATAGAGTCACGCCTCTGACCCATCTTCATGGCGACTCCAGCGGAGCAGTCCCATGGCCAAATTCCCGATCGCCCTGCCCCTCGCGTTGACCGTCCTGTCGGGTTGCCTCTTTCCGAGCGGTCTTTGCGACAACGAAACCCGGAGCGTGAGCATCAGCGCCGTCCTCACGGCACCGGGAGCTCCCGGCACGACGGGCACGGCCAGCCTGCTGCTCTTCGAGGCCCGCCCCGGCCGGGGATCGGCGAGTGTCGAGCAATCGGTGCTCTACGCCGCGGCGAGTACGCTGGACCGAACCACGGTCTCCGCCGTTCACCTCCATGCCGGCACTCCATCGGCGCCCGGCGCGATCCTCTACGAGTTTCCGCTCGTCAGCGCGGGTGCACCGGGCAACATCACGGTGGTGTACACCAGGGAGCCGTATCAGGGCGCCATGGAGTTCCGGGCCTTCTTCGCGGCCGTGGCCAATTCGGCGACGTACGTCGACGTACATGTTTCCGGAGCGACGGTCCCGGTGCTGGCCGGTGCCTCCGTGGTCCAGACGCCGTCGGTAGCTGATTGGACCCGGGCAAACTGCAGCTGACGACCGGATGGTGGTCTGGTCACATGTTCCTGACCGATCTTATCTTCCCGCCATGACTAGTCCGTTTGCGACCGTCGCCGAGCTCGAGCACGCATTTGCCGCCCAGGGTTACTTGGCCGATGTCGACTTAGCCACCGCCTTGTTCCTGGCCCTGAAGCTCGGGCGGCCGTTGTTCCTGGAAGGCGAAGCCGGCGTCGGCAAAACCGAACTTGCGAGGACGCTGGCCTCGGTCACCGGCGGTGAGTTGATCCGGCTCCAGTGCTACGAGGGCATCGACGCGGCCACCGCCCTCTACGAGTGGGACTATCCCCGCCAGATGCTCGAAATCCGGCTCCTCGAAGCCCGGGGCGAGGCCGGCAGCGCCCAAACCAAGAACATCTTCGGGCCGGAGTTCCTGGTCCGCCGTCCGCTGCTCCGGGCCATCGAGTCGGTGAGTGCGGTGGCACCGGTGTTGTTGATCGACGAGATCGACCGGGCCGATGAGGAATTCGAAGCCTTTCTGCTCGAACTGCTGGCCGATTTCGCGATTACCATCCCGGAACTCGGCACCATCAAGGCCAAGGTCAAGCCGTACGTGATTTTGACCAGCAACCGGACCCGGGAAGTGCACGACGCCTTGAAGCGGCGCTGCTTCTACCACTGGATCGACTATCCCTCGGCCACCCGAGAGCTGGCCATCCTGAAAGCCCGGCTGCCGAACCTGCCCGACCGGCTCGCGGCCGAGGTGGTGGCGTTCGTCCAGCGGCTCCGGACCACCGACTTGTCGAAACTGCCCGGGGTGGCCGAAACGATCGACTGGGCCGCAGCCTTGGAATCGTTAGGCGCCCGGCAGCTCGGCCCCGAGGACATTGACCGGACCCTTGGGGTGTTGCTCAAGTACCAAGAAGACATGACCCGGATCCGCGGTGACGGGGCCCGGACTCTTCTGGCGGAGATCAAGGCCGGCCGGTGATCGCCGCGAACCTGGTCACCTTCGGGCGACTGCTTCGCCGGGCGGGGCTCCAGGTCACGCCCGATTCGACCCGGTTGTTCGGCCAAGCCATCGACACCGTGGGGTGGGACCGGAAAGCCACGGTGCGGGCCGCGGGCCGCTCGATCTTTGTCCGCCGCCGGGAGGACCGGGAGCTCTACGACCAGGCCTTCGGCCTGTTCTGGCGCCGCTACGCACCGTTAGGCGACGACGCCCCGGTGCTCCCGCGGATGAACCAAGACCCGGAAAAGGTCCCCACCTTCCCGGCCGCGGCACCGCCCGCCGAGCCGGCGTTGGACGAGGTACCGGCAATCAACGAGCCGAGTTTGGCCAGCGAGGCGGAGCGGCTCAAACACGCCGACTTCGCCTCCTTGAGTCCGGCCGAAGCCCGCGACGCCATGGCGATGCTGGCGGCGCTCCGGCCCTCGCTGCCGCGCCGCCCGTCGCGACGATGGGCAGCCTCGCGCCATCGAGGACAACGGCCGGCGAGGGCCAAGATGCTCCGGGCCGCCCTCCGCACCTTCGGCGAACCGATCCGGTGGGACTGGGTCCGTCACCCCAAACGCCCCCGCCCCATCGTGGTGATCTGTGATATCAGCGGGTCGATGGAACGCTACAGCCGGCTGATGCTTCGGTTTGCCCACGCCATGAGCCAATCGGGCGCTCCGGTCGAGGTTTTCGTCTTCGGCACCCGGCTGACCCGAATCACTCGGGAGCTTCGGGTTCGCGACCCGGACTCGGCGCTGGCCCGGGTCGGCCTCACGGTGGTGGACTGGAACGGTGGAACCCGGATCGGCGAGAGCCTCCGGGAACTCAATCGCCGCTGGGTCCGGCGGACCATCCGGAGTGGGTCAGTGGTTCTGCTGGTATCGGACGGTTGGGAGCGGGGCGACGTCTCGGTGCTTGGGACGGAGATGGCCAAACTCCGCCGCTCGTGTCACCGGCTCTATTGGCTTGATCCCCTGGCTAGCCAGGCCGGCTTCAAGCCGGAGGTGGAGGGGCTTCGGGTGGCCCTGCCTTACGTGGACGGGCTGTTGCCCTGCGCCTCGGTGGCATCGCTCGAGGAACTGGCCCGACGTCTGGCGGCGGCAACCAGCCGGTACAAATCCGAGTAATCGGGTACTTCGAATCCGGACCCGGCCGCTAGCTTGAGGGATCGTTCCATGACAAATGAGTCTATTGACCATGGTCGTTGACTATGGTACATTAACTCATGACAAAGAAAGCGAGCGAGTCCATGCCAATCTCCGAGTTCAAGGCCACCTGCCTTGCCGTGCTGGATCGGGTCCATCGGACCGGAACCCCGATCATCATTACTCGCCGGGGTGAGCCGATCGCCGAGGTCATTCCGCCCTCGACGGCGAGCGCCGCGGATGGCTGGCTCGGAACCATGCGGGGCACGGCCACCATTGCCGGCGATTTGGTCGGACCCGCCAGCCAGACGGCCGATTGGGAGGTGTTGGGCTCGTGAAGTTGCTGCTCGACACCCACATCTGGCTCTGGGCCCTGCTGGAACCGGAACGGCTCGGACCCGCCGTTCGGGCGGCGCTCGAGTCGGCCGACAACGAGCTCTGGCTTTCGCCGATCAGTGTGTGGGAAGCGTTGGTGCTGGCGGAGCGAGGCCGGTTGGCGCTGAGCCGGCCGGCGGCCGAGTGGGTCCAACAGATGGTCCGGGCCATTCCGCGGCGCGAGG
Organism: Gemmatimonadota bacterium; assembly: GCA_043769075.1. Classification (GTDB taxonomy): domain Bacteria; phylum Gemmatimonadota; class Gemmatimonadetes; order Gemmatimonadales; family GWC2-71-9; genus SHZU01. The sequence goes on from JAYVJS010000656.1 coordinate 14,425, forward strand.
CTCCGGTTACCCACGACATTGCGGTGGCGAGCCGGAGCCTGGCCCTACCTCATCAGGATCCGGCCGACCGGTTCCTCGCCGCCACCGCCAAAGTGCTCGGCCTCACGCTGGTCACCGCCGACGACCGGTTGCTCCAGTCGGCCGACTACGCGGTGATGGCCAACCACTAGACTCCCCTACCGGGGCCAGCCTCCCTGGGGCAGGCCCGGCGTGATCCGGAGCGCGTTGGCGAAATACACCTTCTTCAGGACCTCGTCCGGCAACCCGATCCCGTAGAGTTTCCAGAAGGCGTGGTAGTGCCGGTAGTAGTCGAAGTAGTCGTCGTTGGTCTCGAACACCCGCCAGTAATACGGATACTCCTCGGGCTGAAACGAGTCCTTGCCGAACAAGATCCGATCTTGATATCGGACGAAGAAATCGTGCGCCGCCCGGGGTTGGCGGCCGATATCGTAGAGCACGGCGCCGACCTCGGTGTAGAGGTTCGGCATCGCATCCATCATCCGGCCCAGCCGACCCAGATCGTTGGCGTGCCAGCCCATGTGCGCGATCACGAACGTGGTCTTCGGGTTATGGACGACGAGGCTATCGCGCTCCGCCATCAGCTGCTCGAAGGCGGGATTTTCCTCGGCCGGGTAGCGGCGCCCGGGAAAGAGAGCGAGCTCGAGCCAGCGCTCGTTCTGGTTGTCGATCGGTTGCCAGAACTCCGGCGGGTCGGCGGTGTGAACGAAGACCGGGAGTTTGAGCCGCGCCGCGGCCTGCCAAATCGGGTCGAGGGTCCGGTCGTCGAGTTTGAGACGGGAGCCATCGGGCTTGGTCGTCGAGAGCCCGAACCCTTTGCCGATTTCTCCGATCCCGACCGCCCCGGCCGCCGCGTCGGCCTCCAATTGAGCCACCGCCTTGTCGGCCCAGCCCGGGCCGGCATTGCGAAAATCGATTCCGGTCAGGAACCGAACCCGGTCCTTCATCGTGGCTGAGCCCTGCACCAGCGCGACGCCTCGTTTGAGCGATTCGCCGGACACGTTGCCGGCCACCACCATCATCCGGACGTTCAGGGAATCGAGCGCCTGGCCCATCTGTTCGATGGCATCAGCGCTACCGATCGAAGGGTGGCCGTGAAAGTCGATCGCCGGGTACTTGGCCTTCGGCACCATGTGGACCGGGGCCACCAAGGTCGATCGGGGCCGATAATCGACAATGCTGGGCACCGGTAACGTCGGTGCTTGGCAGTTCCGGGGCCGGACCTCGGTCATCCCGGGCGGGCAGGATTGCCCAGGTTCGATCTTGGTGCCCTGATTTGGACGCCCGGATTGAGCCACCGCACCGGTCGCGAAGAGGAGGACACCAGTCACACCGAGATTCAAACAACGCATCGTCGCTCCACGCCGCAGGATAGAGACCAAATCTGTACCCCTGGCCACTTCCCCTGCAACCGGCCGGCTGCTTCACCGCAATGGAGTTACCTCGCTCGGGCTTAGAGAGACTGGAGGAAAACGATCAGTGCCGCTCGGTCGGCGGCCGACAGGTTCTTGACCCGACTCTGGGCCACCGCCGCCTCGCCCCCATGCCAGAGGATCGCCTCGAGCAACGACCGGGCCCGCCCGTCGTGGAGGAAGTTGGTGTGGCCATTGACGGTTTCAACCAGCCCGATTCCCCACAGGGGCGCGGTCCGCCACTCGCGACCCGAGGCCCGGAAGTCCGGGCGATTGTCGGCCAACTCCGGTCCCATGTCGTGGACCAACATGTCGGTGTACGGATGAATGGTCTGGTTGGAAACCTCGGGCACGCCGGGCAACACGCCGGTCCGCATAGTCGGGACGTGGCAACCGGCGCAGCCGGTCTGATGGAACAAGAGCTCGCCCCGCAACGCGGTCGGGTCGTCGAGGTTTCTCCGCGCCGGGACGCCGAGGGTTCGGGTGTAGAACGCGACATCGTCCACGGTCTGGTCGGGCAACTCGGGGGCGTGGCGGGCGCAGGCGGGATCGACCCCCTCACACGGCTCGGCCGGGAAGAGCGACGTGGTGATGCCCATGTCTCCGTTGTACGCGCCGGCGGTCTGTTGCACCAAGCTCGGGTTATTGGCCTTCCAGCCGAACCGGCCAAGCGCCAACCGCCCGCGAACCTCGTCCCACACAAAGTTCGGCCGGCCCGACACTCGGCCGCCTAACGCTTGAGCCAGAGCAATCGCAAACACTTGAACCTCGGGGACCGCTTCAAGGAGGCCGAGCCCGAAAACCGCGGGGGCAACCCGGGGGGAGATCAGGATCCCGAGGGGCAGCGCTTGGCGGACGCCGGTCAGAGTATAGGTGGGGACCCTGAGCTGGTAGGTGGCCCCGTCCGAGAATACGCCATTCGAGGTGACGTATTGGATGACAGCGTTGGCGTCCGGGAGGATACCGGCGGCGCGGAGCTGAAGTTGGAGACCCTGGCCCGGAACCGGCCGGGGCCCGCCGTGCGGTCCGAATCCCGGGACACTGGCCCGGAACAACATCGACTCGAACTGCTCCCCGCCGACCGGCGGCCGGCCACGGCCATCGCCCAGGTGACAGGATTCACAGGACACGTTGTCGAACACCGGGCCGAGGCCCGGATTGGCGGATCCCGATCCGCCGAACTCGACCTCGAAGGCTTCATCGCCGTCGTCATGCTTGGCAAGGCGCAGGCCCGCGAGGCTCGGCGCCGGAAGGGAGAAGGCGTCGGCCGACAGGTCGAAGACTGTGAGGGCGCCACCGGATAGCGCAGTGCGAGCGGCCCGGCCGGCGGCAAGCGACAGTTCGATCGACGGGCTGGAATCGCTGGGAACGGGAATGTCGCGTTTTGGTTCCGGAGGAGCAGTGGGGCCGGTTTGGTCGGAGCAGGCGGTGGCCCCGATGGCGAGAAGCAGCCAGAGTGGAGAGATTCGCATTGGAGCGCTCCGAGTCACATCGATTGTCGTGGAGAGGCGTCGCGATCGGACGCCTAACGATGGGAAACGGAGAGTAGTCTGTCAAGACGGTGAAAATCGGTCCTGCCGCGAAATCGTCCCGCTATGCTGAACGCTTGACGAGGGGATCCCGCCGGTACTTCGTCAGATGCTCTTTGCGGGCACTTGCCACCCATTGTTCGCGTTCGATTCGTCCCACGAAATTCGGGAGGTCCGCCTCGAATTTGGCGATGTCCTTCTTGGACCACCGCGCCACTTGGCGGAACCAAAAGACGCCGCGCTTGTTGAGGAATTTCTCGAGGACCGGGCCCACGCCGTGGATCAGCTTGAGGTCATCGGGGCTCCGCTTCCGCCGCACCACTTTCTTCGTGACCTTAGGCTTGACCCGTTCCCGACGGGCGGTCGGCGCGACAGCCCTCTCGACAATCCGGTCCACCGGGACATCGACGATCCTCTCGACAATCCGGTCCACCGGCACTTCGACGAATTTCTCGACAATCCGGTCCACCGGTACTTCCACGATCCTCTCGACAATCCGGTCTACGGGCACTTCGACGATTTTCTCGATCACTCGGTCCACCGGCACTTCGACGATCTTCTCGACGATCCGGTCCACCGGGACTTCCACGATCATCTCGACGATCCGGTCCACCGGCACTTCCACGATCTTCTCGACGATCCGGTCGACCGGGACTTCAACGATCTTCTCGACGATTCGGTCGACCGGCACTTCCACGATCTTCTCGACAATCCGGTCGACCGGAACCTCGACCCGTTTCTCGACGATTCGGTCCACCGGAACTTCAACCCGCTTTTCCACGACCTTCTCGACCGGGACCTCAACCACCTTCTCGACGATCTTTTCCACGATCCGGTCGACTGGGACTTCAACCCGTTTTTCGACGATCTTCTCCATCGTCCGGATTTCCGGAGGCCGGCCCTTCAGCGCATCGAGCTCGGTTCGCAATTTGGAAAACCGCTCGTCAGCCTTGACGTGGTCCGCCACTCGCTCGGCCTCGACCAGGGCGAGCCGGGTGGTGACATCGTCGTGCTTGCGTTTGAGTACCGTCCGCTCGGCGGTCAGGCGTTCATGCTCCGGCTCCAACGCGACCAGCCTGCTTTGGAGGCTGGCCACGTCTCCCGTTCGGGCCTGGTGCTCGTTCCGCTCTCGTTCCGCCTTCGCCAACGCGGCGCGGAGCCGATCGCGTTCGGTGGCCAGACTATTCGCTTCCGAGGTCCGGCGATCGACCTCCTTCTTCATCCGGGCCAGGGCCCCGTCATCAGTGGGCGGCGCGGCGGCCACGGCCGGCTCGGTGGGGCGGCGGAGGAGGCCGAACAGGCCGGCCCCCATGAGCCCAGCGCCAAGGGCTCGGGCAATGTCGCAGACCAGCTCGTTCATTGGGCCCCCCGCACCACGAATTCGATCCGTCGATTGCGTTGGCGACCCTCGGCGGTGGCATTGTCCGCCACCGGCCGGCTGGAGCCCAGGCCACTCGGCCTGAACCGGCTCCCATCGAGACCCTTGGAAACCAGGTACTGCACCGCGGCGGTCGCGCGCGCGAGGGACAAGGCGGCATTATCAGCCGCTTTTCCGCGGTTGTCGGTGTGCCCCACGACATCCACTGAATCGGACCCCCGGCCCAGGGCGGCGGCCACCTCATCGAGGGTCTGACGCCCGATCGGCGTCAGTACGTCGCTCTTGCTCTCAAACTCCACATTCTTGACGGCCAAGATTGCGTTGACGTCTTGTTGGGCTTGGGCCGGCGGTGGGGCGACTGCGAGAAAATCGTCGACCTTCACGGTCGCTCCAGCGGCGTTGCGGGCCCGGGCCACTACGGCGGCCTTGACCGAATCCGAGGGCACGGTTCCGGTCAGCCTGAGCACGCCTTCTTCCATCTGCGCGGTGACCCCGGGCGGGAGGTTCGAATAGAACAACCCGTCAAGCGCGGGGGTCCGCATCCAGAGGCCTCGGCGCCCGGCATCGATCGTGAGGCTATCGACCACGGTCACCGCTCCGAGGATTCGTCGGGCCCGCTCGAGGAGCGTGGTTCGATCGGCCTCACTCGGTACGGTTCCTCTGAGAGTGACCGAATTCGCGGCATAGGCCGCCGACAGCGTCGCACTTGGCAGCGGCGCGGCGGGAGGTTTTGGAGTGTTACAAAGGAAGAAGGACCCGACGAACAAGGTTGCCCCTGCACCGAGGAGAAGGCGCTCCATCGAGAATTGCTCCGAATCTGAGAATTGGATTTTGACAGGACATCTTATGGACAATTGCGACCGAGCGGAAGGGGCCTTCCGCTATTGAGGAGTCGCGTCATTCGCCATCCACCACTGTTTCGGTAGCGGGCGCGCCTTGGGCCACACCTCGGCGAGGGTGTTGCCGTCGTAGATCCGGCCATTCTTCATCACGTAACGAATGGTATTGGTGTTCTGGATGTCATCGAGCGGGTTGTGGTCGAGCACCAGGATGTCGCCGAGCTTGCCGACCTCGATCGAGCCGAGATCCTTTTGGAGCCCGATCGCCTCGGCGCCGAAAATGGTGCCGACGCGGAGCACATCGATCGGCTTCATCCCACCGCTGGCGATGGTCCAGAGCTCCCAATGCACGCCGAGTCCTTGGAGCTGCCCGTGACCACCAAGTCCGACCCGGCCGCCGGCCTCGACCACCTTCTTGGCCTGTTCCGCGAAGAGCTTGAAGGAATACTCGCTGTCCCGGAACCACTGGGGCCGGCGGAGGCCCCGGCGCTCGAGCTCCGAAAACGGCGTGAACCGGGTCAGCTTCGGGTCGGTCAGGATGTCGTAGTGTTCGTACCACCAATTCTCGGCCCACGGCCCGCCGTATTGGACCAGGAGCGTCGGGGTCCAGGTGGTCCCGCTTTGGGCAAAGAGTTGAACGGCGTCCTTATACATAGGCGCAATCGGGAGGGTGTGCTCGATCCCAGCGTACCCGTCCATCGCTTCGGTCATGTTCTTCTTGAAATCGAGTCCGCCCTCGAGCGTCGGGGTAATCTTTTGCTCCTTGGCGGCCATCGCGATCCATTGGCGCTGGCGGCGGTCACCGGCCATGTATTGCTTGATGGTTTCGGTCCGGTAGAACTCCGAGTAGCGCTTCATCACCTCTTTGGCATCGTCGGCGCTGGTGACGTCGTCGTTGGCGAAGATCCCGGGGCCGGTGGCGTAGATCCTGGGGCCGATGATTTGGCCGACGTCAACGGCGTCGCCGTAGGAAACGACATCCGACTGCGAGGTTTGGGGATCGCGCGTCGTGGTTACCCCGTAGGCGAGGTTCGCGGTGTACATGTACGGCTGAGGTGAGTGGACACCCCACTGCGGCCACATGTGGGCATGGATATCGACCAGACCCGGCATTAGGGTCTTGCCGGAAACGTCAATGATGCGCGCTCCGCTCGGAATCGAGACGCTCCCTTGAGCGCCGACCGCGACGATCCGGTTGGCGGTGACGACCACGTCACCACGGGGAACGACCAGATCGCCCTTCATGGTGATGATCCGGCCGCCCCGGAGCACGACGGTCCCGGTCGGGCGGTCCTTGGGAGCCCTGATCGTGATATCAGTGCGAGCCGCCGTCGAGTCGGCGGCAACCGAGTCGGCCCGGGCCAGGTTGTACTGGAAGTAGGAACGACCTAACGAGTAGAAGACACCGCGAGAGTCGTTGTTCCAGCCGATAAAATCGCCGCCGATCCGGGAGAGCCGCCGGAATGGAAGCGCCCCGCCGGTCGGCTGCTGGACGGAGACGGAGGGCGCCGGCCCGCCGGTCATCGGGAGCGGGACGACGAAGAGCTTGTTGTCGACCACGGCCAGCACCCGGCTGCCATCGGGCGACACTTGCAGTTCGGTGGCTTGGCGCGGCTGGGCGCCCGGCGGGGCGCCCGGTTGGGCGTAGCCCGTCACCTTGAGGTGTTCTTTCCGATCGGTCCCGTCCCACCGCATCGAGACGAGGCCGTCGCCTGACTCGTAGATCCAGACCCGGCCGGTGTCGGCGGTGAAGTGCGGCCGCCCGGCGTTGGTCAGCGAAGTGATGAACGAGGTGGGGCCGCCACCGGCCGGAATCCAGACCAGGTCGGTAATCACGAGTTTCGGGTTGATTTCGTCGTTGACGATGGCCCGCTGGGTTTTGGGCGCCCGGGCGGCCACGATCCGCGATCCGGTCGGTGAATACATGATGTCGTCGTAGTAGGCCGACTGGGTCGTGAGCTTTTCCGGGCGACCGCCGTCCGGGGCGATCCTCCAGATGTCGCCGCCATCCTCGGTCCAGCTGACATACGCGAGGTACTTCCCGTCCGGCGACCAGACCGGCAGGTGCTCGCCGTCGGTGGCGGTCGTTAGGCGTTTCGGCGTTCCCGACGGGAGATCCATGAGCCAGAGATGGTCGAGCGCGGAAAAGGCGAGCCGGCGGCCGTCGGGCGAGGGGCGAGCCCCGCGAATCTGGCGGACCGTCAACACGGTGTCGTCGATCGGGTACTCGAACCGGACCAGATCGCCGATCAGCTGGTCGACGTCAGCCGTGAAGGGGATTTGGGCTTGCTTCCCGGTGGCGGCGTCGACTTTCCAGATCTTCCCGTGGTGCGCCAGGACCAGAGCCTTCGAGTCAGGGGTCCAGGAGTACCCGGGCAAGAGGTCGCGCGACCCCCGAGATTCGATATCATCGCGTTGGATGTCCGCGGCGAGCCACCGTTCGTCGCCGGACGAGAGCTCGCGGAGCTTGAGACCGGTCACCGCCAATTGGCGCGATCCGTAGGCCAGCCACTTCCCGTCCGGGCTCACCGCAGGTCGAAACGCGGTGCCCAGATTGAGCGACCGGGTGGCGAGCCGGCCCGTTTCACGGTCGTACATGACGATCTGGGTGGTGCCCATCATCTGGTTGTAGCCGGCGGGGCCGGTGCGGGCACCGGCGTAGATGTACCGGCCGTCGGGCGTGACCGAAGCGCCCATGAAATTGGCCGGCGCCGGACCGCCGCCAGGGCCACCACCAGCCGCGGGCGGCGGAGTCTGGCCGGTGAGCTTAAGACCGTTGCCGCCGCCGCGATGGTAAAGCCAGAGATCGTTGCTCTTGGAGACCACCACGTATTGGCCGTCGGGGGTCCAGTCGGGCGAGATGAAGGCCTGATTCGGCCCCTTGGTCAGCGGTCGGATGTTCTTTCCGTCGGGGTCGATCAGATAGAGGTTCTCGCTGCCGGACCGGTCGCTCACGAACACGATGGCTTTGCCATCGGGCGAAAACCGCGGCTGTCCGTCAAAACCCGAACCACTGGTGAGGCGGGTTGCCGAGCCACCGGTCGCCGGCACCGAATAGAGGTCGCCGAGGAGATCGAAAACGATGGTCCGCCCGTCGGCCGAGAGGTCAAGCGACATCCAAGTGCCCTCGTCGGTCGTGAACTTGAGGGGACGGGTCGGGATCAGCGGGAGATCGGAATTCGGGGCGCTGCGACGGGTGGTGTCGGCCGGCGTCTGAGCCGCCGCCCCAGAAAACACCCCGATGAGCAAGGCAACGAATAGGCACGGACGAACGCGGGTCGAGTCGGTCATGGTCAATGATAGGATTTGGCAGCGGGGTGCGGAAGGGATGACTATCTTCTCCGGACCCGACAACCGCGGAGCTGCTGCGCCCACGATCTGGATCGACGCCGACGCGGCGCCTCGAGACGTAAAGGATCTCGTCTTTCGCGCCTCGAAGCGGCTCGGCCTGCCGGTGGTCCTGGTGGCCAATCAACGACTCCAAACGCCACCCGGCTATCCGTTGGTCACCGCGGTCTGGGTCAATGGCGGGCCTGATGTCGCCGACCAGCACATCGTGGCGGTGGCCCAACTCGGCGATTTGGTGGTCACCCAGGACATCCCGCTCGCCGCCCTGTTGGTGCCGAAGGGGATCGCGGTGCTCGATCCGCGGGGAGACGAGCATACCGCGGAGACCATCGGCGAACGGCTGTCGATCCGGGATTTCATGGATGCGCTCCGGATGGGTGGAACCGAAACCGGGGGACCGCCGCCCTACGACGCCCGGGCAAAACAAGCATTCGCCTCCGCCCTCGACCGAGTACTCAATCGACTGCTCCGCCCTCGTTAATCTCTGGAGTCCCTTCATGCGCCGCGTTCTCCTTCTTCTTGCCGCCGGATTGGCCGCGAACTCCGCCGCCGCCCAGACCAACACCGCGGTGTACTCGTGGATCCGGCTCGACGCCCCACCGGGAAACGAGGCAGCTACCGCGCGAGTGTTGATGCGGGCGCTGCCCGGCTGGCAAACCGACCAGTGGGGCAACCTGACCAAGACCCAGGGGTCCGGTAGCCCGCGCCGAGTGGTGGCCTGCGGGCTCGACTACTCGGCGTTCGTGGTATCCCAGATCACCGAACAGGGCTATCTCCGGGTCCGGCGGACCGGGGCACCCGCTCATCCGCTCTGGAATCAGTTCCAAGAGGCGCAGCGAGTGGCCATCGCGACCACCAAGGGCCGGGTGTTGGGCGTCGTGGCCGTGCCTAACGGGCACTTCGTCTCCCTCCACCAAGCCGACACCCTGGCCCTTACGGCCGACCAGATCTGGATCGATATCGGAGCCTCTTCGCGGGGCGAGGTGGCGAGCCTCGGGATCGAACTCCTCGATCCGGTGTTCCCGGACCGGCCGATCTGGGACTTCGGACCCTTCGCAACCGGACCCGCGGCCGGAGCGCGGGCCTCGTGCGCGGCGGTGGCCGGGGCCGCTACCGCCGCACCAGCCACGGGCGAAACAACGTTCGTGCTCTCAACCCAGAGTGCGTTCGGCTGGGTTGGCCTGGCGGCGGTGCTGAGCCGGCTGGGAGCGATCGACCAATTGGCCCTCGCCGCGTCCGGTGCCCCGACTCGGATTGACGGGCGGTTTGGCACTCCGCCGCGAGGGTTGACCAGCCGGACGCCCTCGACCTCCACCATTTTCAGCCCAGCGGTCCGATGGGCGGGGAGCCCGGTCGAGTCGATCGACTCGACCGAAACGGAAGCACTCCGACTTTGGGTCGCGGTGGCCGCCGGTCTAGCCCAAGCACCGCCGCTCACCGGAATTCCGGTCGACACGGGTCGCCGGCTTCCGCCCCGGACCGACGGCTTGGGTGCACTCGAGCGCCAGTTCATCGCCCTCGCCGATTTGCCCGGCGTTTCGGGACACGAAGGGCCGGTCCGCGAGGCGGTCCTCGCCGCCTTGCCCACCTGGGCTCGCGACCGCGCGGTGGTCGACTCGTCCGGGAACATCGTGGTGACGGCGGGACCCGACCGAGACCCGATGGCGGTGATCGCTCACTTGGACGAGGTCGGCTGGGAGGTCGACCGAATCTTGCCTAACGGTGAAGTCACTCTTCGGGCCGTGGGCGGCGTGGTCACTCCCTCGTGGGAAGCGGTGCCAGCGCTGCTCCACTTCGACGTGGCTGGCCGAGCTCCGCTCAGGGGCGTGTTCGTCCCGCGGGATTCCGGCCGGACCAAGTTGCGGTCGGGGCTGGTGGCGTGGTTTGGAATGGACTCGGCCCAGCTCGTGGGTCTGGGCGTCAAGCCGGGGCTGAGTCTGACCGCCTATAAGCGGACCGAGCGACTGGCCGGGGCTCGGATTACGGCGCGGGGCAGTGACGACCGGACCGGCAGCACCGCCCTGCTGGCGGCGGTGTCGGCCATCGATCCGACTCGACTGACCCGCCGAGTCTACTTCGTGTGGTCGGTCGAGGAGGAAACCGGGCTCGTCGGTGCCGGCCGGTTCGGTAACCGGGTCGGTTCGACCCTCACCCGAGTGTACTCGGTCGACACCTTCGTCAGTTCGGATACCCCGCTCGAGTCGCCCCACTTCGCGTTTGCGCCGCTCGGAGGCGGGGCGGTCCTCCGGGGGCTGGACGACGCCTCGTTCGGACCGAGAGCCGCGCGGGACCGGGTCATTGCCGTGGCACGGGCCAACTCGATTCCGCTTCAGATCGGGACCACCCGGGG
>JAYVJS010000657.1:0-6828 GCA_043769075.1 Gemmatimonadota bacterium
GCTCGGCAATCCGGAACCCGTCCTCGGTGGCCGCAAAGGCCTTCAGGCGGGGCGCCGGGTAACGACTGACCAGGATGCAGTGGCTCGCCTGTCCGCCCCGCCCCACTCGACCCCGGAGCTGGTGGAGCTGCGCCAAACCGAACCGCTCGGGGTGCTCGATGACCATGATCGTCGCGTTGGGGACGTCGATCCCGACTTCAATGACCGTCGTCGCCACCAGGACGCTGACCTCGCCGGCCCGGAAAGCCCGCATCACGACGTCTCGGTCGGCCGCTTTGAGCTTGCCATGGACCAGCCCGACCGCGACGTCCGGCCAACGGCCGATCAGGGTGTCCGCCATCGTTTTGGCAGCCAGCAGGTCGGCCTTCTCGGTCTCCTCGATGACGGGCAGAACCACATAGGCCTGCCGACCGGCCCGGCATTCCGCCGCCACGAAATCGAGGACCTTGTCTCGCAGCTTGGCGTCACGAATCACGGTTCGGATCGTTCCGCGTCCGGGCGGTCGTTGCTTGACGATGCTCAGGTCCAGGTCTCCGTATCGGGTGAGCGCCAAGGATCGGGGAATCGGTGTCGCTGACAGGAGCAGGACGTCCGGCGCGGCTCCTTTGGATGTCAGCGCCGCCCGCTGCTCAACCCCGAACCGATGCTGCTCATCAATCACCACGAGGCCGAGCCGGGAGAAGGTGACGGTCTGTTGGACCAGGGCGTGGGTCCCGACCACAATGCGCATCGCTCCGGTTGAGAGCTGCTTACGGACCCGTTCTTTGTCCTTTGCGGCCAGTCGGCCAACCAAGAGGCCGGGAACGATGCCAAGCGGTTCGAGCAGGCTGGTGAGGGTGGCGTAGTGCTGCTCGGCGAGAAGCTCAGTCGGTGCCATCAAGGCGGCCTGATAGTCGTTTTCGACGGCGAGAAGCATGGCGAACAGGGCCACGACGGTTTTCCCGGTTCCGACGTCTCCCATCAGCAAGCGATGCATCCGGTCCGGCGCGGTCATGTCGCCGATGATTTCCTTGAGCGCCCGGCGCTGATCGGCGGTGAGCGGCCACGGCAGGGCCTCCTTCAAACGACTCGTCAGGTCGCGGCGATTCTCGAAGGCCACGCCGAGCCGCCCCCGCTTGGCGACGAAGCGGGCTCGCCCCAACATGATCTGGAGATCGAGGAGCTCGTCGAGGGCTAACCGTCGACGGCCCCGGTCGGCCTCGGCGATCGAGGTCGGATGGTGAACGGCGCGGAGGGCCTCGGGTAGCGTCGGGAGGTCGAATTGGACCCGAAGGCTCTCAGGCAGGAGTTCCGGGGACAGGGCGATCAGGGTGTCGAGGTGGCGTTCAATCAGGCCCCGAATCAACTTGTGACTGAGGCCCTCGGTGGCCGGGTAGACCGGCAGGACCCGGCCGGCGGCGATCGGATCGGGGCTGTTGTCGTCACCTTCCTCGGCCAGCACGATGAACTCGCGGGGCGCCATTTGACGACCGTGGTAGAACCTGACGGGCCCGGCCACCAGCATGGTTTGGCCGACCGCAATCGTCCGGTCCAGAAACGCCTGCCCGGGCCAGACGCATTCGATCGCCCCGCTGGGATCTCGGAGCACGGCGTGGAAAATTCGGAGACCCTTCCGGGTGGGCAACACGCCCTTCGCCACGACCCGGCCGACGGCCGCCGCGTCGGCGCCAACGGTAAGCCTAACGATCGGGGTCACGGAGGACGCGTCGATGTATCGGTGAGGGAGATGCCACAGCAAGTCGTGGGCGGTCGCGATGTCGAGCCGAGCCAGCGCTTCGGCCCGATGCTCGCCGATCCCTTTGAGGAACTTGATCGACATGTCGAGCCGGACCGGCGCCGGCGAGCCGTTGCGGGAGCGCGGCCTAGGGTCGCTCACTCATCAGCACCGCTCTCGACCAGGTCGCGCCCAAACGCGACCGAGTCAAACTCGATCAAGTCGTCGAGCCCTTCGCCCACGCCCAGGAACCGGATCGGCACATCGAGTTCCCGCCGAAGCGCGACCGCGGCCCCCCCGCGGGCGGTACCGTCGAGCTTGGTAATGACGAGTCCGGTGGGTTTGAGAGCCTGAGTGAAAGACTTGGCCTGTTGCACGGCGTTTTGGCCCACGGTACCGTCGAGCACCAAGAACGCCTCGTGTGGCGCGTCGGGAATTTTTCGGTTGATGACCCGACCGACTTTGCGGAGCTCGTCCATCAGCCCCTCCTGGGTATGGAGGCGACCCGCCGTGTCGACAATGACCAGGGTTGCCCCTCGGGCCGTCGCGGCCTCGAGACCGTCAAACGCTACGGCGGCCGGATCGCCCCCAGGGGCTCCACTGACACAGGGAATCCCGATTCGATCGGCCCAAGTTTTCAGTTGATCGATCGCGCCTGCCCGATAGGTGTCCGCGGCGACGAGGAGTACGGCGTCGCCCGCCCGGTGGTAGCGGGCGGCAAGCTTGGCCACGGTGGTCGTCTTCCCGGTGCCATTGACACCCATAACCAGGAGGACCGTCGGGCCGGTGGCGGCCCGCCGAAGGGTTGCCGGCGCGGCAGGGCCCGCGAGCAGGATGGCAACCCGGCCGGCGATTGCTTGCTTGACGTCATCTTCGGATTTGAGCTTCCCGCGACGAATCTGAGCCTCAAGGTCGTCAATGATGTCGGTGGTGGCGGCAATCCCAAAATCGGCTTCGAGGAGAATCCGCTCCATCGCCTCGAGGTCCGCCGCCTTGAAGCCACGGACGAGGGCCCCAACATCGGTGAGGGCGAGGCGTTTGAGTTTGCCCCAGAGAGAGAGTTTCTTGCCCTGGGTGACCCGGGAGGGAATCATGCTGCAATGTATCCTTATCGAAGGCCGGTCCGCCGCCGCCACCACCACTCGCCAGCCAGCGCCGCGATAGCCACCCCGAAAAGCCAGAGTTGATCGCGAAGCGGAGCCCGGCCGCCGGGCACCGCGGCGGATGCGCTCCGCTCCTGAATCGCCACTGGGCGGAAGAGCCACTCGTCGGAATAGACCTCAACCCCGAGCAGTCCGGTACCGCCACCCTCAAGGCGATAGTCATACCGACCAGGGGCCAAGAACACGGAAGCCCGCCCGGCGCCATCGAAACGCAAAGTGTCGGACCGGTTGCCTCCCGGCCCACGAAGATCGATTCGGACGGCCGTGAGATCGGGCCGGAGTCTTTCGAAGACAACCGGTCGCCCCTGGGGCACGACGGCGTGCACCGGCCGGGCCCTCCCCGTCGTCGAGTCGCTGGCGCCGAGCAGCCAGGTCGTGGTCGCGGCGACCCAGCCCCGATAGGCCTGTTCGCTCTGACCGCCGCGAAAGGCCCACCGCCAGAGGCCGGCGGCCCCGACGACCACCTCACGCCGGCCGGCCGAATCGTGACCGATGACGACCGCTCGCTCGCCGCCTCGGCGGTTCTGTTGACCGACCAACCCGACCCAGTCGCGGGGGCCTGGGGTGAGAGTTGCCAGGCCCCCGGCCGGGGGAAAACTGTCCACGGGAAGCCCAATGAAGGCGCCGGACACGGGCGACACGCCGCCGGGCATCAGATACCAGTCTCCATCGGTCACTGCCGACGCGCGGGAGGTCGCTACCCAATCCCATCGGCCCCGGGCGCCGCTCCGGCGAGTTCGGTCGGTCGGGTCGCCGAATTGAACCAAGAGGTCGGCTCCCGCCACGGCCCGGTCTACCTCGGTGGCCGACACTGGGGCAAGATCGCCCATCCGGGCCCACCGGCTCCGATCGACCGCGAAGTATCCTCGGACCGGCAGGGCCGCCACTTCGCCGATGGTCCGGAAGAGGAACCGGCTTTCCCAACTCGCCGGATTGGCAACGATGACGATTCCTGGCGTAGGCAGCACCGTGATCGCGTGGAGTCGTTGGTCGGTGCGGGGCTCCGAATCGGCGGCGTCTTGGAGCCTCACGGAAAGCAGATGACGGCCGGCCGCCACCCCTTTCGGCGGGGACCCGGAGAGGACGGCCGATCCGGAGCCATTGGTCAGTCCCACCGGAGCTGAAAACCATGGGGTCCCACCGGACGACACCTCGATCATCACCTGCTTCCGGTCGGCCACGCCGACCCCGGTGACTTCAACCTCCAGGCGCAAAGTGTCACCGACCGAGATTCGCTCGGGGCCGCCGACCCGAACCAAGGCCAGATCAGGCCGCCGGGTTCGGGCGAAGACCTTGACCCCGATTTCCGCGAGGGCATCGGCCGGCAGGTCACCGGCATCTTCGATTTCGCCGTCGGTCACCAGCCACACCGGCCGGCCACTCGCGGCAGCCGCCGTGACCGCCGACGCCACAGCGGACCGGCCGCCGGCCGGCGAGGAATCGGCGCCTAACGCTCCGATCAGGCGAACCTCCCCAAGGCGGCCCGCTTCGAGTTTGGCTTCGGTCCACCGACCGCCCGATCCGCCGACGCTGAGCGACGCGTCGAGAAGGACCAGCGGTCGGGCCGCTTCCGGCGGCTTGGAGCAGGAGAGATCCAGAAGAAGAAGGCCGAGGGCAAGCCACGCGATGCCTCGCAGCGCGGCTGGAAGCAGGCCCTTGGCGCCGAGCCGCTCGAGGCCCCAATAGACCCCGGCCGCGAGCCCGATCGCGGCGAGCACCACCCCGAGGATCGCCACTTACTCGCG
Source organism: Gemmatimonadota bacterium (assembly GCA_043769075.1). GTDB lineage: Bacteria > Gemmatimonadota > Gemmatimonadetes > Gemmatimonadales > GWC2-71-9 > SHZU01. The sequence goes on from JAYVJS010000657.1 coordinate 4,623, forward strand.
GACCGCCGCGACCGTTCGGAGCGCCGGTTGGTCTGGAAACAGAAGTTGACGGAGTCGGTCGCGTTCGAGCATGAAACCGGCCAGCAACGACCTCGGCACGGGCTCCCCGTCACCCAAATCGACTCGGGAGGGATCTCGGGCGGCTCGTTGCTCCCGGAACTCGTAATGCAGATGGGCCGCCGTCGCGAGGCCACTCGACCCCACAAAACCGATCACCGTCGCCTGGGTAACCCGGGAGCCAGGCCGGATGCCCGGGGCGAAGCCGCGCAGGTGAGCATACCGAGTGGTAATCCCGTTCCGATGTCTGATTTCGATCATCCGCCCATATCCGCCTGACCAGCCGGCCGTTTGAATCGTGCCGTCGCCGGCCGCCAAAACCGGGGTCCCGGCCGCGGCAGCGTAGTCGACGCCTTCATGACGGCGCCACACCCGGAGGATCGGGTGCTGCCGGGACCGAGCGAATCCTGACGAGATCCGCCGAAACTCAACTGGAGCCCGGAGGAACGCCCGTCGCAACGAGACACCCTCAGCATCAAAGTACTCCGCGTGGCCCGGCCGAGTTTCGAATCGGTAGGCGGTCAGCTTGCGGCCCCCCACCTCGAGTTCACTCGCCAGAATCGAACCGAGGCGCCGCTCTCCCTGCTCCCCTGTGTGGCGCTCGACGACGACGGCGAACCGATCATTGGGCTGGAGGTCCCGGGAAAAATCGACTTGCCATGCCAGGACGTCGGCGAGATTCCACGCCAATCGGACCCGTTCGTCGCTTGGCATCGGCTGACTCGTGGCGGCATCCCCAAGCGCCGCCGAGAGCGAGGTTTCGATCTGGCCGGTGATCCGATCGAGGGCTACCTGCCAGAGAATGGCGCGCCGAGAGGCGACCCAGCCGGCTCCATCTCTCCTGATGGTGGTCTCTTCATCGGGCCGGGTTCGCACGATGATCGCGAGGGGACCTGTGGTCGAGTCATGTTGGCCGAACTTCACCTCGAGTCCGGCCTGGATCCGGCGCGGGTCGAGCCCCAGCAGCTCAATCAGCCGGGGCAGTTCGGAGCCCCCGATCCCATGGCGGCTGACGACATCCCCGAGTGACTCGCCCGGTTGGACCGTGTCGGGAACAACCCAGGTGCGAACCGCCGGGATCGGGGGCCGCACCGGAGCCAGCGTGGTCCATGGCCACAGCTCCCGTAACGACAACACGGCCGCCAAGAGGACGACCAGGCCAGCCGCGACCCGCCTGAGCCGGCGTGCCATTAGTCCATCTGGCGCCGAATAAACGTCGGAATATCCATATCGGACGTCTCGACCGGCGAGTGACCTCGAGCCTGAACCGGCTGCCGTGCAGCGACCACGGGCGGTTGAACCGGCGGAACCGCGGCCCGCTTCGGCTGAGGAAACGGCAGGACGCCTGGGCTTCGAAACCCAGCCAACGGGACCTCTCCTGTCACGGCACGATCGAACCCGGTCGCGATGACGGTGGCCCGGACTTCGCCCTCCAACGACGGATCGATCGTAGCACCAAAGATGATCTCGGCCTCGTCGCCGACGGCATCGTGGACGATCTCGGCCATGTGGGTTACCTCATCCATCGTGAGGTCGCCGCCGACGATGTGAATCAAGACGCCCGACGCCCCATGAATTGAGATGTTGTCGAGCAACGGACTCGTAATCGCTTGCTGGGCCGCTTCGAGCGCCCGGTTCTCGCCCCGGCCGAAGCCGGTGCCCATCAAGGCTGATCCACCGTTTTGCATCACCGTCCGGACATCGGCAAAGTCGACGTTGATCATCCCGGTGGCGGTGATCAGGCCGGCGATACCATGGGTGGCCTGGAGGAGCACGTCATCGGCCTTTTTCAGGGCGTCTTGGAACAGAATCCCCTTCCCGACGACGGCGAGCAAACGCTCGTTCGGGACCACGATCATGGTGTCCACATGGGTCCGCATTTCCATGATACCCGTCTCGGCCTGCTTCATCCGCTTCTTGCCTTCGAAGAGGAACGGCTTGGTGACGATGCCGACGGTCAACGCCCCGATGTCGCGGGCCATCTGCGCGATCATCGGTGCCGCTCCGGTGCCGGTGCCGCCGCCCATGCCGCAGGTGACGAAGACCAAGTCGGCGCCCTGCATCGCCTCCAGGACCTCGTCTCGATTTTCCTCGATGGCCTGGCGACCGATCTCTGGACGGGCGCCGGCCCCAAGGCCGCGGGTGAGTC
>JAYVJS010000658.1:0-6927 GCA_043769075.1 Gemmatimonadota bacterium
CGGCCGAAGACGTTGGGGCAGCTTCGGGGGCTTGGTGAGCTGCTGGGGAAGATTCACCGGGGGCTCGACGGATTCGACCATCCCTCGGCTCGGCGCGACCTCAAGTGGGATCTCGGGCGGGCCGGCTGGATCGACGCCCATTTCGAGCTCCTCGAGGCCAGCGACCGGAGAGGCCTAGCTGAGCGGCTTTACCGGCCCTTCAAAGAGCAGGTGTTGCCGCAGTGGGAGCAGTTGCCGGCCCGAGTCATCATTGGCGATCCGAACGACCACAACGTTCTGATCGACGGCGACCGGGTCGGCACCATCGATTTCGGCGACATGGTGTGGTCGGCCACGATTGCCGACGTCGCGATCGCGGCGGCCTACGCGATGCTCGACGTCGACGACCCCCTGGCGGCGGCGGCCGCGGTGGTCCAGGGCTACGCCTCGGTTCGAACCCTGACCGACGGGGAACTCGCGGCCCTCTACCCGACGATCCTCGCGCGGCTCGTCGTCAGCGTCGTGAACTCGGCCTTACAGCGGACGGCGACCCCGGAGCACGCCTATTTATTCGTCAGCGAAGCGCCGGCGTGGCGACTCCTGGATCGGCTCGGTGCGATCCATCCCCGCCTGGCAACCTATCGACTCCGCGACGCCGCCGGGGCAGAGCCCTGCCCCGGAAGCGGGCGGGTGAGCCGGTGGATTGCCAAACACCAGGACGCCTTCATCCCGATCATCGGAACCGATCCAGGAATCTTGCCGCCTCGCGTCGACCTCTCGATCGGGAGCGAGTTCCTCGAGGACTTCCGGTTGGTTCGCGATGAACCGGCTCTGACCCGGCGAATCGACTGGCTCCGCCATTCGGTGGGCGCCCGGGTCGCGATCGGCGAATACGACGAGCCCAGGCTCCTCTACGTCAGCGAAATGTTCGAGACCGAGGGCTTCGAGGGCGCCGAGTGGCGGACGGTACACATCGGCCTCGACTTGTTTGCCGACGCCGGCTGTCCGGTTCGGACCCCGGTGGCGGGCCGGATCAAAAGCGTCCGCAATAACGTAGGCCCCCGGGATTACGGGCCCACCGTCGTCGTCGAGCACTCGGTTAAGGATGACGATGGCGTTCCGTTCTCGTTCTACACGCTGTACGGCCACCTCGACATGGAGACGTTGGCGAGTACCCATCCGGGGCAGCCGGTGGCCGCCGGGACGACGATCGGTCGGTTGGGTCCTCCCGCGGTAAACGGCGGGTGGCCGCCCCATGTGCATTTCCAAATCGTGGTCGACCTGCTCGACCGCGAGGGTGAGTTTCCGGGTGTGGCCCGGCCGAGTGACCGGCGGGTTTGGACCAGTTTGTCTCCGGCGCCGCACGCGCTGGCGGGGGTTCCCAGCACCCGGACCAAGCCGGCTCCCGACGTGGCCACCCTCCTCCAGCGCCGAGCCCGCTCGTTAGGCCCGAATCTCAGCATCGCCTACCAGCGGCCGCTCCACATCGTCCGTGGCTTCATGCAGCACCTCTATGATGCCGAGGGCCGGCGCTATCTCGACGCGGTGAACAACGTCCCGCATGTCGGGCATTCCCATCCGAGGGTGGTCCGGGCCGGTCAGCGCCAGATGGCGGTCCTCAACACCAACACCCGTTATCTCCACGAAACCGTGGTGCGATACGCCGAGCGGCTGGGCCAATTGCTACCGGACCCGCTCCGGATTTGTTACTTCGTGAACTCCGGGAGCGAGGCCAACGAGTTGGCCCTGCGGTTGGCATGGACCCATACCAATCGGCGCGGCACCGTGGTGGTTGATAGCGCGTACCACGGCAATACCCCGACGCTAGTGGGGATCAGTCCCTACAAGTGCGATGGCCCCGGCGGCCGGGGGCTGACGTCGTCGGTGAGGAAATTGCCTATACCCGACCGCTACCGGGGCCAATTCCGGGGTGACGATCTGAATTTGGGCGAGCGGTACGCCGCCTCGGCCGACGACGCGATCGCCGATTTGGAGCGGTCCGGCACTCCGGTGGGTGCCTTCATCGCCGAGTCGATCTTGAGCTGCGGCGGCCAGGTCGTGTTGCCGCCCGGCTACTTGCAGGGCGTGTATCGCAGGGTCCGCGCGGCGGGCGGCGTCACCATCGCCGACGAAGTGCAGGTCGGGTTTGGCCGGGTCGGCAGTCACTACTGGGGTTTCGAAACCCAGGACGTGACACCCGACATCGTCGTCATGGGCAAGCCGGCGGGCAACGGCCATCCGTTAGGCATCGTGGTGACCACTCCCGCCATTGCCGAGTCGTTCGCCAACGGGATGGAGTACTTCAGCACCTTCGGCGGCAACCCGGTCTCCTGCGCGATCGGACTCGAAGTCCTCGACGTCATCTTCGACGAAGACCTCCAGGCCCGAGCCCTGGCCACTGGGACCCAACTCTTGGCCGGCCTCAAGCGGCTGGTCGACCGCCACCCAGCCGCCGGCGATGCCCGGGGACTCGGCCTGTTCGTTGGTCTCGAACTGGTGGCCGACCGCGAAACCCGGGCGCCGGACGCCGCGGCGGCCAGCTACCTGGCAAACCGAATGCGCGATCGGGGCTTCTTGGTCAGCACCGACGGCCCCGACCACAACGTCATCAAGATCAAACCGCCGATGTGCTTTTCCGGTGACGACGCCGAGGCTCTCTGCGCGTCGTTCGACCGGATCCTTGGTGAAGACGCCATCCACAAGGCCTGACCCATGCAACGTCGCGATCTCTTGGCGCTCATCGGAACCGGTGTCTCTGCGGCACTCCTGACGCCGCTTTCCGCCGCCGAACGATTCGACCTAGGCCGGACCATCCACGACGGACTGGCCGCGGGGCGGACCACGTTGTCGAAAGCCGAGAACGCGTTGGTCACGCGAATTGCTGATCTGGTCCTGCCTCGGACCGACACCCCGGGGGCGCTCGACGTCCAGGTGCCTGCGTTCATCGACCGGATGATGGCCACCTGGTACTCGGCGGAAGAGCGAGCCGACTTTACCAAGGGCCTCGCCGGCATCGATCAGCGAGGCGGGACTGGCGGTTTCGCGGCCCAGAGCGAAGCCGCGCAGATCGCCCTCCTGACGGCTCTCGACGGCCGGAAGGAACCCAAGGGTACGGCGGAGGCGGGATTCGCGACCCTCAAGGGCCTCACGATTTACGGGTATTTCACCTCGGAGCGAGTTCAGAAAGAAGTGCTCAAGACCGTGATCATTCCGGGCCGGTTTGACGGTTGCATTCCCTATCCGAGGCAGTAATCCATGCCCAGGCGACAAGCCCCGCGTTATGACGCGATCGTTGTCGGTTCAGGGATCACCGGCGGGTGGGCGGCTAAGGAGCTGACCGAACGGGGCCTCACCACACTGGTCGTGGAAGCGGGCCGGCCGATCGAACCTTCCCGCGACTACACCGAGCACCTCCAGGCATGGCAGATGCCCTTCCGGGGCTACGGCGACACCGCAACCCTGTCCCGCGACCAGCCAATTCAAAAGACTTGCTACGCCTGCGACGAGTGGGGCTCGACGTTCTTCGTCAACGACATCGAGAACCCCTACACCTTCGATCCCAAGGCCCCGTTCCACTGGATCCGGGGCCGGCACGTCGGCGGGAGGTCGATCACCTGGGGCCGCCAGGTTTACCGATGGAGCGATCTCGATTTCACAGCCAACGCCCGTGACGGCCACGGGGTCGACTGGCCGATCCGGTACGCCGACATCGCCCCGTGGTACTCCTACGTCGAGAAGTTCATCGGGATTACCGGGCTGGCCGAAGGCCTGCCGCAGTTACCGGACGGCGAGTTCCTCCCCGCCATGGCGTTTCAGTGCGCTGAGGTCAAGGTTCGCGAAGCGGCCGAGAAGACATGGGGGCGTGACCGAGTCCTGACGATTGGACGGGCCGCGATCCTGACCCAGAACCACAACGGCCGGGCCGCGTGCCACTATTGCGGTCCGTGCGAACGGGGCTGTGTCACCCATTCGTACTTCAGCAGTTTGGGCTCTACCCTGCCGGCGGCCGTCAAGACCGGCCGGATGACGCTCCGTCCCAACAGCGTCGTCGAAAGCGTGCTTTACGATGCCGCCACCGGGCGGGCCACCGGAGTGCGGGTCATCGACGCCCTCACGATGGAGCCGGTCGAGTATCGGGCCAAGTTGGTTTTCCTCTGCGCCTCGGCGCTCGAATCGACCCGGATCTTGCTCAACTCGAAAAGCGAGCATTGGCCTGACGGGCTGGCCAACGCCAGCGGGGAGCTGGGGCGGAACGTGATGGATCATTGCTTCGGCGCGGGGGCCCGAGGAACGATGCCCGGCATGGAGGACCAAGACTCCTTCGGGAGCCGGCCTAACGGGGTCTATGTCCCCCGATTCCGGAACGTCAAGGAAGCCCATCCGAAGTTCGTTCGCGGTTATGGCTTCCAAGGCGGCGCCTGGCGGAGCGGCTGGGGCCGAGGGGGCGCCGGGTTCGGAGCAGCCCACAAGCGCGGGTTGATCAAAACCAAGGGTCCGTGGCAAATGAGTCTGGGCGGCTGGGGCGAGATGCTCCCCCGAGCCGATAACATCGTCGACCTCGACCCAACTGTGAAGGACAAGTGGGGCATCCCCGCCCTGAGGGTCAAGTGCACTTTCGGCGACAACGAGCGAGCGATCTTGGACGATGTCCAACAAACCGCCGCCGAAATGCTGGAGGCCGCCGGAGCCAAGGAGATCTCGACCTACAACAACCAGCTGCCGCCCGGGCTCTGCATTCATGAAATGGGAACGGCTCGGATGGGCCGCGACCGGAAGACCTCCGTGCTGAATGGTTGGAATCAGGCCCACGACGTCCCGAACCTCCTGGTGACCGACGGGGCCTGCATGACCTCATCGGCCAACCAGAATCCTTCGATTACCTACATGGCCCTCACCGCCCGTGCCGTGGCTCACGCCGTGGAGCTGCTCAACCGCCGGGAGCTCTAGCTCCTCACCGGCTCACTCCGTGAGGGCCGTGAGGAGCCGGTCGATATGGCCCGCGGTGTTGTAGCAGTGGGGCGAGACCCGGATACCCGGCCCCCGCCGGGCCACGATGATCTCACGTTTGGCGAGGTCGCGGACCAGCGCTTCGTCGCGGGCGGGATCCCCGCTCGTGATCGAGAGAATCGACGACCGGTGCTCCGGGTTGGGGCTCGACCGGATCACCAGGCCGGTGCCGGCAAGGCCGGCGATCAAACGGTTGATGAGCTCGGTGGTGTGGGAGGCGACCCGGTCGATGCCGAACTCGAGTAGCAAGTCGAGCGAATGCTCCAAGACGATCAACACCGGATCGGGGCGGCCGCCAACCGAAAACCGGGCCGCGCCCGGAGCCCAGGCCAGCCGGGGCTCGCCATGGACCGAGGTTTCCATGCTGGTCCACCCGGCCCGGTCGGGCGTTACCGCGGCGAGAGCCGCCCCGCTGACGTAGAGCACGGCGGCCCCGGGAATACCCATCAACCATTTGTAGGTTCCCGCCACCAGCACGTCGACTCCGGCGGCCGTAACGTCGATCGGCATCGAGCCGACGCTCTGGATCGCATCCACGACCGAGAGGGCTCCGATGGCCCGGCATTCGGCGGCAAGGTGAGCCAAATCGACTCGGTGGCCCGATTGCCAATGGACGTGACTCACAGCCACCGCCCGGGTCCGTTTGTCGGCTCGGCCAAGCAGCGAACCCAAGTCGAGGTGGCCGTCGACGGGCGCCAGCCGAACCTCGACACCCCGACGGGCCAAGTTGAGACACGCGTACAGGACACCCGGAAATTCATTGGCCGGCACCAGAACATTGTCGCCGGGGCGCCAATCGAGCCCGCCCAGAATCGCGTTGATCCCATCGGTCGTGGTGGGGACAAACTCGATCGACTGAGGGCCGGCTCCGAGCAGGAGGCCGAGCTTGGTCTTGAGGGCCCGGCAGTCGTAATCTTGCCGGCCGGCCTGGTAGAGATGAACGAGCCGCTCCCGGTCGTTGGTGTAGCCTCGGAGGGCACTGGCCGCCCGGCTGGGCAGCGGCGATGAGGCCGCGTGATTGAGGTAGGCGGCGGATCGAATGACGGGGAATTCGGTGTCGAGGCCCTGCAAAGTTGTCGTCACCCTCGTAGTTTAGCTCCAAGATGCTCGATCGCGTCAGGGTCTACCTCAAGATTTTCGGCTTCTGGCTGCTCTATTTCTGGGCTGCCCGGGTGCTCTTTCTTGGCTACCATCACGCCCGGACCACCGGACTTTCAGCCGCTGACCTCCTGAGCGGCTTCGGCTGGGGATTCCGGCTCGACATCTCCTCCGCCTCGTATCTCACGGCGGTACCGGCCTTGTTGCTGGTGTTCTCGCCCCCCAGGATCTTGCTGCCTTGGGTCCGGCGTTTGATCGTGGCGTGGAGCGTCGTCGCGGTGATTGGGGTCTCGATCTTGGTGGCGGCCGATCTCGAGATCTTCCGCCACTGGGACAAGCGAATCGACGCCACGGTGCTGTGGTATCTCAAGACCCCCACCGAGGCATTGGCTTCAACCGGCGGCACCCCGCGACTCGCCCTGGTCGCCCTGGCGGTGATCCTGGCGGGAAGCGCGCTGACGGTGTGGCGACGGTGGGTCGGCCGAGACCTGGCGTCGCTGAAGCCGATCTCGGTCTTTTACTCGGTGCCCCTGCTCCTCCTGATCGCGGGGTTGGTTTTTCCGTCGCGGGGCGGGCTCCAGACCTGGCCGCTCACCGGGAGCAGCGCCTACCGTTCGACCGAGCCGTTCGTCAATCTGGCCGCCGAGAACGCGGCTTGGGGGTTCTTCGACTCGGTGTACCGGGGGCTCTACGACCGAACCAACCCATACCAACGGTTTACCCCCGAGGAAGCCGCCCAGATTGCCGCTCGGCCGGCGGCCGCCGGAAACCAGGCGGTCACGATCACCCGACCCAACATCTTGGTCATTATCTGGGAAAGCGCCAGTGCCCGGGCCTTCGGAT
>JAYVJS010000659.1:0-7699 GCA_043769075.1 Gemmatimonadota bacterium
ATTGCCACCGCCCCAACCTGCTTCCGAGGCTCGGTTGATCAATCAGGTCGCGCTTGTCGCCAACATCAAAGTCGGGATCGACGCCCTCCGAATTCATCCCCTTCGGACCCTCCTTTCGGTCCTCGGGATCATCATCGGCTCGGCGTCTTTGACAGCGACCATGACCGTCAGTGACGGCATGATGGCGTTTGCGCGGGGTCAGATTCAGCAGCAGACCTCGGTCCAGGTGATCAGTATCGGGTCGCGGACCACCGAGTACCGACGGGGTCAGTGGGTTCCGATCGCCGACTACCCGGTGTTCACGCTCGCCGATGTCGAGTCGGCGCGGCGAGGGATCGCAGGGGTTGCCGCTGTCTCGATGCTGCTGACCGGCAGCGCCAACGCCCGCTATCGTGGCACCGAGCATCGGGTCGGGGTCACCCTGGGGACGGCGGAGCTTCCGGACTTTGCGGTCATCGAGGTGGGGGCGGGCCGGTTCTTCAGCGCGGTCGAGGCGGCCCACAACGCGCCCGTCGTCGTGGTCAACTATGCCCTGGCGCGCGAATTCGCGCCGGGCAACGATCCATTCGATATGGTGGGCGAGAATATCCAGGTCCACGGGCGGGTCCGCCGGATCGTCGGGGTCTTGGCCAAGAGCAAGTACGAAGAGCCCGAGAATCCCGACTTCGCGTTGTTTTCACCGATTCGAGGCGCCGAGGCGCTCCTCGATCCGCCCTCGTCCGGGCGGTTTACGCCGGTGCTTCAGCTCCTGGCGCCCACCGTCGAGTCGGTCACGGCCGTTCGCGACGGGGCGATCGATTGGTTGGCCCGCCGATACGTCCGATGGCCGGAACGGGTCCGGGTAACCGTCGGGCTCGAGCGCCTCGCTCAGGTCGAGCAGGCCATCCTGCTGGCCAAGCTTTTCTTTGGCGCGCTGGTCGGTATTTCGCTCTTGGTCGGTGGGATCGGGATTATGAACGTCTTGCTGGCCTCGGTGACCGAGCGGACCCGCGAGATCGGGATCCGGAAAGCGGTCGGGGCCCGGGGCGCCGACATCAAGCAGCAGTTTCTGGCCGAGTCGGTTGCCATCGCCGTCGTCGGCACGGCGCTGGGTTTGGTGATTGGCTTGCTACTGGCCGCCGCGGTGACCGCGGGCTTCCGGTACTTCGTCGGTGCCCCAGTCTATCCCGTGCTCTCCGCCGCCACCGTGCTCCTGGCGATTCTCTCCTCCTCGGCGGTCGGGCTGATCTTCGGGACCTTTCCCGCTCGGCGGGCCGCCAACCTCCCGGTCATCGCCGCCATCGCTCACGAATAGATTCGAACCAGTCAGAGTTGGGGCCGGCTTCGCTGCCACACCACGTCCTCCAAGGCGATCGACGGGGTCCCATCGGCTCGGCTAATGGCGCCATTGGCCTCGAGGGCGAGCAGGTGCGCCAACAGCGACTGGGCCGCCGCCGGGTGGAGGGCGGGGTCAATGTCGGCGTAGATCCGTTTCACGAGGTCGGCGACCCGGCTCGGCCCGTTTCCTAACGCCTCGAGAGCCTGGCGCGATCGTTCGAGACGGTGGGCGTGAAGGGCTTTGATCCGATCGGCCGGCGTCGTCACGGCCGGCCCGTGGGCTGGATACATGATGTCGACGTCGGTCCGGGCCAGCAGTCGCTCGAGAGAACGGAGGTAGTCGGGGAGATTTCCCTCGGGGGGCGCGATGACCGAGGTCGACCATCCCATCACCAGGTCCCCGGGAAAGAGGGCCCGCTCCAGGGGCAAGGCAAAGCTCAGGTGGTCGTCGCAATGGCCCGGAGTGTGAATGGCTTCGAGGCGGAGGGCACCGGCCTCGAGGATCTCGCCGTCGGCGATCGAGTGATCGGTGCGGAACCCAGGGTGAGTGCCAAAGAACCAAACGGGGGCGCCCAGTCGAGCGGACAGCCGGGGGGCGAGGGGCCAGTGGTCGGGATGCCCGTGACTCGGGATGATCGCGACGACTTGGGCGTCACCAACCGCCGCTGCGATCCGTTCGAGATGTCCGTCGCCGAGGTCTTCGCCCGGATCGAGGATGAAGACGGCGTTGCCGCCGACCAGGTGAGTGTTGGTGCCGGGCCCCGTAAAGATGCCGGGATTCTGCTGGGTAATCCGGCGCACGTTCGGCGAGAGGGATACCACCTGTCCGTACTCGATCGGCGGCGTCACGGCATGAACCGCCGTTCGGCGGGGTTGAGGGTCGAGGTGTCGGCGTCGGCCAGGTCGTAGCCCTCGTCGCCGGGGAGGACGACTCGGCCCCGGAACACCTTCGGGAGGATGGCAGGCAAGGGTTGCGGCTGGGCCGCTGCCCAGGCGACGGCGGCGTCGGCGGTGTCGTGGCGGCCGAGGGTTTCGAGATTTCGGAGGGTGGGGAAGATGATCATCCATTCCCGGCGGTGGGCCCGGGCGATGGCCTCTTTCGGCGTAACCCAGGCCGAACTGGTGAGTTCCCAGTCGTCGTGGCCGGCCAGCTGTCCCTCGGGGGCCCGGGTTACGAAGAACCGAGTGTCGAAGCGTTTCGGCTGATCGGTCGGTGTGATCCAATGGGACCAGTAGGCAATCCGGTCGGTGGCCAGTCGGAGGTCTTCCTGCTCGGCGATGGTTTGGATAGTGATCGTCCCGGCGTTCAACTGCTTCCGAAGTCGCCCGAAATGGTGCTCCACTGCGGGGTCGCCGAAATCGAGGATGGCGCCGCTCCGGTCGTAGGCCAATAGCACACCGGCCTCCTCGAAGCACTCCCGGATCGCGGCGACGTAGTGAGCCATGCCTCCGGATTCGAGATTGAGTCGTCGGTTGGCCGTGGTCTCGTCGAGGGCGGTGCACCGGGCCGGGTCGATGATGTCGGCCGGGTCCACCCGCCCGCCGGGAAAGACGTATGCCCCGCCAATGAAGCCGGACTGAGCGCTCCGTTTTTCCATGAACACTTCGACCCCGCCTTCGGCGTCCGGCGCGTCCCGGACCAAGAGGACGGTCGAGGCTTGCTGGGTTGGAGCGATCGACATCAAGCTATGCCTTGAAAAAGATCTGGCGCCGGTAGAGGAAGGCGCAAAGCTGCCACTCCAGGGCGAAGATGGTGAGAGCGGTGAGAAGTCGGGTCGGCGCCAGGGGGACGCCCACCAAGCCGAGGAGTCCGTTGGACAAGGCACCGACGTAGCCGTTGAACCACCGGTTGCCGATGATCTCGATGAAGAGGTAGATGAAGAGCGAATTCATGCTGACGATGGTAAAGAATTGCAGGCCTCGCTGATGGTCCCGGACGTCGATGATCCAGTGGCACGCGGCGAGGGCGATGAGACAGAACCCTCCCGAAGCGAAGACGAAGGAGGTGGTGGCGATTCGTTTGATGATCGGCGTTGTTGTCGCGTCCAGGCTGAAGCCGATGATCAGAGCCACGGCGCCGGCGGCAACGAGCCACCGGGTCTTGGTCGTCTCCGGTGTGGTGGAAAGAAGCCAGCGGCCGGCGACGGCGCCCCAGATGGTATGGGCGGCGGTCGACAGACAGTTGATCGCGACCCAGCCTTCAGGGTTGATCTTGTTCATCAGGAGCAGGTCGACGTAGTTGCCGAAGTTGTGCTGATCGACGAACGGTTGGTCGAATCCTGGAATTCCCGATAGGCGATAGAGGGCCTCGGCCAGAACCAAGATCCCGATGCTGACGGCAATCTGGGCGGCGGGTGACCACCGAAAGATCAAGAAAGCCACCAGCAGCGTGAAGGAAAGCTGGGTCAGGACGTCCCACAGTTCGAAGGAAAGACCTCCGGGCCGGACCGCATAGTCCAGGACGCCCCAGAAGAACAGCCACCCCGATCGGATCAACGCCTTCCGGAAGGACGGCCCCCATGGGACTCCCGCGGCCTGTTGGCGACTGAGCGAGAAGGCCAGGGCCGTGCCCGCGATGAACATGAAGCCGGGCTGGATCAGGTCCCAGAACCGGAGCCCAGCCCAGGGATGATGCTCGAATTGGGTCCCGATCGCGGTCAAGACCGGATTCCCGACCTTCAGCATCCCAGCGTAGAGCCCCGTGCTCTCGAGCATCAACAACACCATGATCGCGCCGCGGAAGAAATCGAGCGAGCGAAGACGCGAGGTTGTCATGTGGCCGCGACCCCGGCGCGAGAGTTGGTCAGATGCCAGCCAAGTGACAGCGGCACCACGGCAATGGCGGCGACCGTGAGGCCGATGAAGGGGTAGCCCAAGTGCCCGAACGCGAGGCCGGACAGGAGACTACCTAACGCCGATGCGCCGGTCAGGAGGGCGTCGTTGAGGCCCTGGATCCGGGCTCGCTCGAACTGCGACAGTCGGTCCGACAACAGCGTCGATCCTCCCACGTAGCAGAGATTCCAACCCAGCCCGAGCAGGAACAACACCAGACTCATCGGGCCCAGCGCCACCGATTGAGTTGCTCCGATGCCGGCCGCGATCAGGATCGTGGCCCCGACGGCGATCAGCGGCCCGCGGCCCCAGGCATCGGCCAGTTTGCCGGTCACGATCGAAAACGCAAACATCCCGATCACGTGGCTCGACATCACCGCCGAGATGTTCCCGAGCGGATGTTGGTGCCCCATCATGTGGAGCGGGCTGATGACCATCAAGGTCGACATGACTCCCTGGGCGAGCAGCATCGAGAGCATCGCGACTTGGACCCCGCGGTCGCGAAGGATCTCGCGGACGGCCCGGGCGGTTCCCGGGGTCACGCCTGGCGTGGGCTCGGCCGCGTTCAGCGCCAGGGCCAAATCCTTGGGCTCGGGGCGGAGCAGGGCCAGGATCATTAGGCCGCCGGCCAAGAAGAAGGCGGCGCTCATCGCATAGGGGCCGGCCAGCCGCGGAAAGGCCAGCGATTCGGCGACTCGCGAGGTGGGTGCGACCAACAGCGGCCCCAGCACCCCGCCGATGGTGCCTCCCCACACCACGGTGGCAATGGCCCGGCCGCGCTCCGCCTGGGGATGGACCTCGGCGGCGACGAACCGAGCCAGCTGGACCGCCGTGTTTGCCGCCCCCATCAGCACCAACCCACCCACGAATCCGGCGAACGTGCTGGCCGCCACCGCGGTCGACGCGATGAGGGCACCGGTCATCCCAATGCCGAGGCCCAAGGCGATGGTCTTTCGGCGGCCGATCCGGTCCATCAACCGGCCCCAAACGAACGCGAAGCAAGCGCCGCCGCCCCAGTAGAACGCCGCCGGAACGCCGGCCCAGGCCGGATGGCCTGAGAGCGCAGCCCCGACGATTGGGGTGACCGTGGAGGAGACGAGGAACCCGGCCGACCCGAACGCTTGGGCGGCAAACAGGGTCCATTTGATTCGGCGGCGGAAGGGCACGCCAGCCAATGTAATGACCCTCGGCTGGCTGGCAGGACGGCTCTGCCGTGGGTAGACTCTCCGGATGACTCATCGCGTGGTTTGGTTGGTCCTGCTTTTCGCTGCCCCTCTCAGTGCGCAACGTCGCTCCGTCGATTGGCCGATCTACGGCGGCAACTCGACCAACACTCGGTACTCGACGTTAAGCCAGATTACTCCGGCCAATGTCGGTCAGCTTACTGTGGCGTGGACCTACGAGACCCACGACGAGTTTCCCGGCTCGGAGATGCAGTCGAATCCGATCGTGATCGACGGCGTCCTTTACGCCACGACCCCGAAACTCAGAGTCGTGGCCCTCGATGCGGCCACTGGGCGGGAGATCTGGAGCTTCGATCCGAATCTGATCGACCCCCGGCCCGGCCGATATCGCCACCGGGGTGTGACGGTCGACCGGGGCCGAGTCTTCGTGACCCATCGCAACAATCTCTGGGCCCTCGACGCGAAAACCGGGAAGCCGATCTTGAATTTCGGGGTTCAGGGCCGAGTCGATCTCAGGCAGGGCTTGGGCCGGCCGTTCGAGACCCTGTCGGTCAGTGCCAGTACGCCGGGGGTGATTTTCGGGGACCTCTACATACTCGGTAGCAGCGTCAGCGAAAGTCTCCCGTCGTCTCCCGGCGACATCCGGGCCTACGACACCAAGACCGGGGCGCTCCGGTGGACCTTTCACACTATTCCGCGCCCCGGCGAATTCGGGTATGAGACGTGGCCGCCCGAGGCCTACAAGGTCGCCGGCGGGGCCAATGCCTGGTCCGGCCTAACGGTCGATCCCGGACTTGGGATGGTTTTTGGAGCCACGGGGTCGGCCGCCTTCGACTTCTACGGCTCCAATCGGCATGGCGACAATCTCTTCGCCAACAGCGTCGTCGCGCTGAACGCCCGAACCGGGCGCCGGGTCTGGCATTTCCAGACCGTGAAGCACGACCTCTGGGACATGGACCTCCCGGCTGCTCCCAGCCTGGTGACGGTGAGGCGAAACGGCCGCCGGGTCGACGCGGTGGCGCAAATCACCAAGACCGGATTCGTCTACCTCTTCGAGCGCCGGACCGGGAAGCCGCTCTTCCCGATCGAGTACCGGAAGGTCGCTGCTTCGACGCTGGCCGGCGAGCAGGCGAGCGAGACCCAACCGGCTCCGGTGAAGCCGCCGGCCTTTACCCGCCAAACGCTGACCGAGGCCGACCTCACGCAACGGACCCCAGAGGCTCACCAGGCGGCGCTCGCCACCTATCGGAAGTACGGCGCCGCCGGGATGTTCCATCCGCCCAGCCAGGAAGGGGTCATTGTGTTTCCCGGCTATGACGGGGGTGGGGAGTGGGGTGGAACAGCGTTCGATCCCGCGTCGGGCCTGCTGTACGTCAACGCCAACGAGATGGCCTGGCTTCTCAAGATGATTCCGCGGGACGACAAGTCGCTCTACCAAAACAACTGCGCCAGTTGTCACCAGTCGGATCTCCGGGGGACGCCGGGACAGTTCCCGTCATTGATCGACATTGGGAAGCGGCGGACCCGTGACGAGCTGGTCGCGATGATCCGGGAAGGCACCGGGCGGATGCCTGGATTCGGCGAGGTCCTCGAAGGCGGGGCGATTGCCGACCTGGTGAACTTCCTGATCACCGGCAAGGACGCCGCCGATTCCAAGGGCAGCAATCCGCTCTGGCTCGATTATCGGAACGACGGCTATAACATCTTCCTCGACCACGAGGGCTACCCGGCTATTGCGCCGCCATGGGGAACCCTGAACGCGATCGACCTCAATCGGGGCACCATTCGGTGGTCGATCCCGTTCGGCGAGTACCCAGCGCTCGCCGCCAAGGGCGTGACCAACACCGGGACCGACAACTACGGCGGACCGGTGGTAACCGCCAACGGGCTTTTGTTTATCGGAGCCACGACTTACGACAAAAAGTTCCGCGTCTATGACAAGTCGAACGGCAAGCTGTTGTGGGAAACGACCCTGCCGGCGTCGGGGAACGCCACACCGTCCCTCTATGTCGTCGATGGCCGCCAGTACGTGGTGATAGCGTGCGGCGGCGGCAAAAATGGAGCGCCCTCGGGCGGAACGTTCGTCGCGTTCGCCTTGCCGTAGATTTGCCGGAGAGTCGCCAAACCGCCCCAAGCGCGGGAGCCACTAGAGGCGAAAGAGACGGGCCGCGTTGCCGCGGAGGATTCGGTTGCGGTCCGCGGCCTTGAGTCCCAGCCCTTCAACCAGCGCGTTCGGGTACGCCACGTCCATCGGAGCGAAGTTGTCGCTCCCGATCATCACCCGGTCGGCGCCGACGAGATCAATCAAAAACCGGAGCGTGCCGGGGCGATAGGTCAGACTGTCGTGGTGGAATCGCCGGACATAC
>JAYVJS010000660.1:0-2126 GCA_043769075.1 Gemmatimonadota bacterium
GCATGGGCGCCACCTCGCTTCGGGACCGTTCGACGTCCTCAACCCGCCTAACGTCCAGAATCATAATGCCCCCATGACTATTTCATCAGCCTGCTAGAAAACGGAGAAACGGAAGTAACGGCGAGGGTTGGCTTGGATGTCGGCCAACAGGTCATTCATTCTCTTGATCACGGCCGTCGTTTCGAGGTACAGCGACGAATCTCGGGCCAGCAGACCCAGGCTGCCCCTCCCCGATTGGACCTTGGTGAGCAAGGTATCGGTGGTTTCGAGAATCCGAGTCAGGGTACTCTGGTGGGCCCGGATCGCCCCGAGTAGCTCCTTGGCATCGGCGGACGCTGCCCGCAGATCGGCTGAGGTTGACCTCGCCGAGTTCATGATGTCGCCGATCTGGTTGTCCTTGGTCGCATCTTCGACCCGGCCCAACAACGTATTGACCCGCTTCGAGGCGGCGCCAACTTCACCCGAGGTGATCGCCAAGTTACCGGTCACCTCGGCAAACGGGCCGGTTTGTTTCTTGGCGAAATCGGCCAGTCTGTCGGCGGCTTCCCGGAGGTCGCGCAGGCTTCGGCGAACATCTTGAATCGCCGTGGAATCGAGCGCCGAGGAAACCCGGCCGGTCATGTTGCCCAGGTCAGTCGCGATCCGGTTGGCCTGTTGCGTCAGCTGACCGATGTCGGGCAGGGTGGCCCCCGGCCACAATCCACCGGCCGGAACCGCCGATTCAGTGAGCCGGGCCCGGAGTTCCGGATCTTGCGGAGCATCGGGAAGCCCCATCAACGTGACTTGCCATTCCCCGAACAGACTGCCGGAGGCCGCAATCGCCACCGGGCTCGCGGGCAGATCGACATCGAGCCGAATCTTGAGATCGGCTTCAACCCAATCGTCCGGCGCCAACCGGATCGCGTTCACCCGCCCAACCTTGACGCCTCGCAGGGTGACCGGCGCCCCGATCTTGAGGCCCCCAACCTCACGGAATCGGACCCCATGAACCACGTCGCGGTTGCGGAGATCGGTCTCGGAGAGCCAAATGGCACCCCCGATGACGACCGCAAACGCGATCAACACCGAGATCCCCACCAAGAATTCGTTCCGACGTTTCATGGACGACCTTCAATAAACTGGCGAACCAACGGATCCTCCGTCCGGCGAATCTCGTCCACCGTCCCGACGGCGTGCACCCGGCCTTGGTAGAGCATCGCGATCCGATCCGCGACGGCGAATGCGCTCCGCATATCATGGGTGACGACGACGCCGGTCACCCCCAATTCCTGTTTGGTCCGGACCATCAACTCGTCAATGACCGCCGACGTGACCGGGTCAAGGCCGGTGGTCGGCTCGTCATACAAAATGTAGCGAGGCTCAAGGGCAATCGCCCGGGCAATGCCAACTCGTTTGCGCATCCCCCCCGACAGCTCGCTCGGGAAACGGGCCACGGCATCGCTGAGTCCAACCCGGCCGAGACTCGCCTCGACCCGGGCCTGGACATCGTCCGGAGACCGGCCCTGCTGACGAAGGCCGAGGGCGACGTTGTCGAACACCGACATCGAATCAAACAATGCCGCAAACTGAAAGACATATCCGATCGAGGCCCGCATCGCCACCAGCGCATCCCGGGACAGATCCGCAACGACCTTTCCGTCGACTTCCACCTCGCCACTGTCCGGCTCGAGGAGGCCCACGATATGCTTGAGCGCCACGCTCTTCCCGGTTCCCGAATAGCCAAGCAGCACCGTCGTTTGCCCATCGGGAATGTCCAAGGAAAAATCCTCGAGCACCCGCTTCGCGCCAAACGCCTTGGAGATGTTTCGAAATCGGATCATCGCGAGCCTAGAGCAGCACCAGGGCCCAGAACGCGTCGAGCACCAGAATCGCTTCACACCCCAACACCACCGCCCTCGTCGTCGACCGGCCAACCCCCTCGGCTCCACCTTGGGTCCGCAGACCGGTCAGCGCGCCCATCACCGCGATGGCGCACCCGAAGCTCGCACTCTTGAGCAGCCCAAACCAAATGTCCTTAAACTGGTAGAACTGACGAACGCCCTTGAAGAACTCCGGCGTCGAGAGGTCGAGCAAGCTGGTGGCCGTGATCCACCCCGAGACCACGCCGACGGCGATGGCCATCGCCG
>JAYVJS010000661.1:0-4393 GCA_043769075.1 Gemmatimonadota bacterium
GCGCGATTGGGAGAGTGCGTGACGATTACCCCCTCGGATTTGGCCCGCCTGGCGGCGTTGGCGGCGCTCGATGTCCCGGCTGAACAATTGGCGACCCTCGCCGCCGAGGTCGACCGGATCGTGTCCTATGTGGGTCAGTTGGCCGGCGGCGTGGCGCCCGGCGATCCGCCGGCGGCTGAGCCACTCGCCGGGGTTCGTTTCCGGCCCGATGTGGTGCGGCCGGTCCCGATGGACCGGACGCCGGCCGACTTCGCGCCGCAGTTTCGCGACGGATTCTTTGTGGTGCCCCGCTCGGCCGGTCACGGAGGCCCATGACCCTCGCCGCGGTCGTGAACGAAACGGCGGCCCGGCTCAATCAAGCCAGTCATCTGAACGCCGCCCTCGCCTGGTCCCCCGAGGCCCTGGCCGTTGAGGCGGTCCGGGTCAGCGCCCTCGGCGCTATTGGCCCGCTCCACGGGTGGCCGCTCGCGATCAAGGACAACATCGTCACCACCGAGCTGCCGACGACCTGCGCCTCACGGATACTCGAGGGATACCGTTCGCCGTTCAACGCGACGGTCATTGACCGGATCCGGGCGGCCGGCGCTTTGGTCGCCTGCAAAACCAACATGGATGAATTCGCCATGGGAGGGTCGACCGAGCACTCCGCTTTCGGCCGGGTCCTCCATCCGCTCGATCCGACTCGGGTGCCAGGGGGCAGCTCCGGCGGATCGGCCGCCTTGGTCGCGGCGGGTGTCGTCCCGGCGGCGTTAGGCTCCGAAACCGGCGGCTCGGTCCGCCAGCCGGCGGCCTTCTGCGGGGTGATCGGCGTCAAGCCGACCTACGGCCGGGTCAGCCGATTCGGCCTCGTGGCCTTTGGTTCGTCCCTCGATTGCGTCTCGGTGTTCGGTCGATCGGTCGACCACGCCGGCAGGGTCCTGGCCGCGATCTCGGGCGAAGATCCCCTCGACCCAACGACAGCACCGCTCCCACCACTGACCCTGGACCCGACACCGCGGGATCTTCGGGGCGTCACGTTCGGACTTCCGATCGAGTACTTCCCACCCGATCTCCACCCAGGGGTTCGAGCCGGAATGGACCGGGTCATTGGGCTGATCCGCGACCTCGGCGGCCGGGTCCAAGAGGTTTCGCTACCCAACACAGCCACGGCCGTTCCGACCTACTACGTGTTGGCGCCGGCGGAAGCGGCCGCCAACCTGGCCCGGTTCGATGGGGTCCGGTTCGGGAGGCGGGCCGATGCCGACACCGACGTTTCGGCGATGTACCGCGCCACTCGGGGCCAAGGATTCGGGCCTGAGGTGCGGCGACGGATCTTGGTGGGCACCTATGTGCTGAGTGCGGGGTACTACGACGCATACTACGGGCAGGCCCAAGCGGCCCGGGGCCGGATCACCGCCGACTTTTCTCGGGTCTTCGGGGCAGGCATCGACCTGTTGATTACGCCGACCACTCCAACGCCGGCCTTCCTCGCCGGCGACAAGACCGGCGACCCGGTGGCGATGTACCTCGCTGACGTGTTTGTCTCCGCCGTGAGCTTGGCCGGTCTCCCCGCCATGAGCCTCCCGGTCGGCCGGGACGGCGGCTTGCCGATCGGGATGCAACTGGTGGCCCCCGCCTTTCACGAGGCTCGGATGTTGGCCATCGCCTCGGCCGTTGAGGCCCGGGTCGACCACGCCGGGGAGGTCCGGTAGGGTGACCTGGGAAACCGTCATCGGACTCGAGGTCCACGTCCAACTCGCCACCGTGTCGAAGCTGTTCTGCGGGTGCCCCACCACGTTTGGCGCCGCCCCGAACACCAACGTGTGCCCGGTCTGCCTCGGATTGCCTGGGACGTTGCCGGTGCCCAACGAAGCCGCCGTACGCTTGGCGGCTCGAGCCGCGCTCGCCCTCGGTTGCACGGTGCACGCCCGCAGCGTGTTCGCCCGAAAGAACTACTTCTATCCCGACTTGCCGAAGGGGTATCAGATTTCGCAGTTCGACCAGCCCCTGGCGACCGGCGGGGCGGTTGCCTGCCGATCGCCCGAGCGGGGGCCGATCGAGGTGCCGGTGGCGCGCCTCCATGTCGAAGAGGACGCGGGGAAGTCGCTCCGCGACCGGTTCCCCGGCCAAACCGCGATCGACCTCAATCGCGCCGGCATCCCATTGGCCGAGATTGTGACGGGACCCGATCTCCGCAGCCCGGGCGAAGCTCGGGCCTATCTGACAGCGCTCAAGCAGCTGTTGATCTACGCTGGGGTGAGCGAGTGTAACATGGAGCAGGGCAGCCTTCGGGTCGACGCGAATGTCTCGATCCGCCACCTGGGAGAACCGTTAGGCACGAAGACCGAGGTCAAGAATCTCAACAGCTTCGCGAACGTGGAGCGAGCGATCGCGGCGGAGCAGGACCGCCAGCGAGCGCTGCTCGACGGCGGTGGCCGAGTCGACCAAGTCACGCTGGGTTTCAACGCCGCCACCGGGGCCGTGGTGCCGATCCGCTTGAAGGAAGAGAGCCACGACTATCGTTACTTCCCGGATCCCGATCTGCCGCCGGTGGTCCTCGCCCCCGATTGGATCGAACGAGAACGGGCCTCACTGCCCGAGTTGCCGGAAGCCAAGCGGCGACGGTTCGCGACCGACTACGGCCTCTCCGCCTACGACGCCGGTGTCCTGGCGGCCCTCCGGTCGACGGCGGATTACTTCGAGTCGGTGGTCGCCCACGGGGCCGAAGCAAAAACGGCGGCCAATTGGGTGATGGGCGACCTGCAAACCGGGTTCGACTCGAACGGCTCGCCGGCGGTGTCCGCGACGAATTTGGCGGCTCTGATTGCCCTGGTCCACCAAGGCGCGGTCAGCCATACCGCTGGCAAGACGATTCTCGAGGCGATCTCGCGGTCGGACGAGTCGCCGGCGGCGGCCGCCCATCGACTCGGCCTGATCCAAGTGCGAGAGTGGGGGACGCTCGAAGCCTGGGTCGATCAGATCCTCGAAGCAGCTCCGGCGGAAGTCGCCCGCTATCGAAACGGCGAAACGAAGTTGGTTGGATTCCTGGTGGGGCAGGTGATGAAGGTGAGCCAAGGACGGGCCGACCCCAAGGCCATCAGGCAGTTGATTGAAAGGAAAATCGGATGATCCAGACCGTGGAACAAATCCGGAGTCAGTTTCGGGCGCTTGATCGCCGACATCGGGACCAACCCGTCGCCTACTTCGACGGGCCCGGGGGCACCCAAGTTCCGGAGCCGGTGATCGAGGCGATGGCCGACTACCTCCGTTACCACAACGCCAACACCCATTGGAACTACCCCAGTAGTCACGAAACCGACCAGATGATTGGGGAGGCTCGGCAAGCGGTTGGTGAGTTCTTGAACGCCGGTCCGGACGAGATTGCCTTCGGGCTCAACATGACGACGTTGACGTTCCACCTGGCCCGGGGCTTAGTGCGTGGGTGGCGGGCGGGGGACGAGGTGATCGTGACCGAACTCGACCATCAGGGCAACGTGGGTCCCTGGGAAGCGATCGCCAAGGACGCCGATTTGCGGATTGTTCGGATTCCGTTTCGACCCGGCAACGGCACCCTCGATCTCGACCGACTGGTGGGATCGATCGGGCCGAAGACCCGGTTAGTGGCGATCGGCTGGGCCTCGAACGCATTGGGAACCGTTACCGACGTCGCGGTCGCTTGCCGGGCGGCCCGAGCCCAGGGCGTGACCTCGTTCGTCGATGCCGTCCATTCCGCTCCGCATGTCTTACCCGATGTCCAGGCGATTGGCTGCGACTATCTCGGGTGCTCACCCTACAAGTTCTACGGGCCCCACATGGGCGTGTTGTTTGGCCGCCGGTCGCTCATCGAGAAGCTCGACATCCCCAGGGTGGCGCCGGCCCCGAATACCTGCCCGGATCGGCTGGAGACCGGGACCCAGAGCCACGAAGCGATTGTCGGGACTCGGGCGGCGATCGACTTCCTCGCGGCCGTGTCGCCGGCGACCGGCCGACGGGCCTCGCTCGAGGCGTCGTACCAGGTGCTCCACGAGCGGGCTTCAGGGCTATTCCAGCGGATGTGGGATGGGATCGGCGCGATTCCCGGGGTGGAGCGATTCGGCCTGGGACCACAGGGTGATCGTACCCCAACCCTCGGCTTCGTGGTGCGCGGCCGGCGCTCGAGCGAGGTGGCGACGCTGCTCGCGGCTCAAGCGGTCATTGTAAGCCACGGCGGTTTCTACGCGACTTCGGTGATCGAACGGCTGGGGTTGGGGGACGAGGGTCTGGTGCGGGCGGGGTGTGCTTGCTACACCACGGAGGGCGAAGTCGATCGTCTGATCGCGGGGGTCAGAGGCCTTTCGGCTGGGTAAAGCCGGGCGGGCAACAGCCCGCCCTCGCAACGAGTCCTAGGCCTTCTTCTCGGGTTTCTTCTTGCCCC
>JAYVJS010000662.1:0-11846 GCA_043769075.1 Gemmatimonadota bacterium
AAATACCCCTGCCATAAACGAAAAGGGCGGACCCGAGGGTCCACCCAGTTCGAACGCCGAGTCCCGAGGCCTAGCTACACGATCTTCCGGGTCTTGAGATCCAACGTAAACGCCTTGCCGTTGACGGTGATTGGTACCAGCTGGGTCCCGTTGAACGTAATCACCACCACCCGCTCGACCGTTTTGCCGTCGTTCGGGCCGCCGGTGATCTTGATCGTGCAGGTCCGGTTGATTGTCCCAGAAATCGGCCACCGATTGTCTGACCGGGGAAGGTTCACGACCACGTTCGTCCGGGTCCCGGCACAGGAGATATCGTAGGTCCGGGTTTCGGTCCCTTCTTTGTGCCGTGATCGGGTCGACTTGCCGGTGCCGGTTCCGTTCCACGTCCGGCTGGTCTCGGTGCCGGCCAACCCGGTTACGATCAGGTCCCGGATTCTCGCCACCTCGGCGCTCCAGTTTTCTCGTTCGATTTTGCCGTTGATTTCGGCGTGGATCGCCGCGGAAGCGGTGGTGGTCGGATCGTAGGCGTTCTGGGCGGCGCCGCTGGCATCTTTGAACGTGCAGGTGCGGACGATGGTCAGGAGATCCCGGGTGTGGGAACCGCAACGAAACGGGGTGTCTTCCTCACCGTTCATGCTCGCGGCGAAACCGAAGCCCAAGAGGCCGGCCGGCCCGCCCATGAGTTCGACTTCTTCGGCCGCGGCATCGGCCGACTGCAGGGCAACGTCGCGGCTGATGGCAAGATCGTTGAGCGGGGTCAACTCGGGGGCGGTGCCTTCCGAGTTGCAAGCCGCTAGGGTGACCAGCAAACCTAGGGCGCTGTAACGAGTTAGCGTCTTCATTGGAGACTCCTTCGGGTTCTTGGGTGACTGGCTTCACCCGGTTGGACGCCGAAGGTCAGCGGCCGTTAAGCCGGTGGTGGAACCCCCGCTTTTGGTACGGAACGGGTGACCCCGCCGGACACGATGAACGCCATGGCATCCGCGGAATCCACCGCCAGCGGTGTGATCCGGTCTTGCGGCAGAATCAGAATATGGCCCGCGACACTGTAGGAGAACGGGACATACACGGCCACTTGGCCGGCCAGGCCCAAATGGCCTAACGATTCCGAGGTTGCGAATCCCAACAGGTACACCTCGGCGGTTCCCTCGCCGATCCGAGCCCGCACCGGCCGGTTGAAACGTCGTTGCTCTCCAACAAACGCGCTGAGGAGGTCTTTGATGCTGGTGTATAGGAGCCGGACGAATGGGAGCTTGGCGAGCACTCGATCGGTGGCGGCCGACAGAGTGGTGGTGATCCAGCTCGAGGCAAGGGCCCCGATCACGGTAATGCCGACAAAGGCCGCCGCGATCCCAAGCCCTGGGATGGTGGTGCCGAGAAGGCCATCAGCCCATCGGATCGCAAGCCAGCAGAGATAGATCGTGAGGGCCGCGGGCGCCGTTATCAGGAGGCCGCGAAAGAAGTAGTTGACCAGCTGCCGCATTCGACGCCTAACGTCCGAGTCGGAGTCCGAGACCGGCTGTCATCATGAAGTCCGATTGGGTCCGGGGCGCAAAGCCCGAGCCGGCACTCCACCGGTAGACATAGAGGTCACCGTCGAATCGGAGCGTCACCGACGGTGACATCACGATATGCAGTCCCGCCCCGACGACTCCGCCAATGTCGAACGGATCGGACGTGAACTGGAACGCCGGCCCGCTGTGCTTGATGCCGCTGATCCCTGCGCTCATCACCAGGTCGGTGCCGGTGCCGCCGGTCGTGGCCTCGAACACAGCCTTGAGCGAGCCGCCTTCCACCGTTGCGTCGAAGGTCCGGTTAAAGGGGCCAACCGCGATCCGCATGTCGTTGCCGGCCTGGAAGTAGGTCCCCTCAACTCCGAGGCGCCCTGGTCCATAGAGCGTGGCCTTACCACCGAAGCCACCCCCAGTCAGCATTTCCCCAGTGACTTGGATCGGTGTCGAGCCAAGACCTGGAACCCGGATCGAGCCTAACCGGCCGGTCGGAATCAGTCCGCCGACAAACGGCGTGAATTCGATTCGACGGCGCTTCTGGGCTGCGGATGGGGCCGCCAGCATCGCCAGGCCGAGGATGGACAATAAGGCCGATTTCAAAACGCTACCCATGGTGACTCCGGTCGCAGGAGCGTGGAATGATCACCGGCCAGCCCTCAAGAGATCAAGGGTTCGAGCGCGGTGAGAAGGGAGTCGAGGTGCTCGACCTCAAGGTCTCCCATATGGCCGATTCTGAGGGTCTCGCCATGGTCGACATCAATCGCTTGGCCCACCAGGAACCCCTCCGCCTCGAGCGCGTCTGCCACCGGGGCCGAGTTCAGTCCACGGGGGGGCCGGAATACCGAAACCGTCGGCGTCCGCCGACCCTCCGGGGCCAGCATCTCGATCCCTCGGGCCGTGGCCCATGCCTCGAATCGGGCCGAAAGCCGGCGATGCCGTTCCCACCGAGCCGGCCAACCGCCGGCCGCCCCGATTCGGCGAAGCTGGGAGCGCAGGGCCTGAAAGATCGGGAGGGCCGGGGTCTCGATCAGTTGGAATCTGGTCGCGAGGTCGACCCAACGGGTGACGCTGAAGTAAGACCCCGCATCGTCAATGCCTGCGGCTCGCTCGCGAAGCCGGGGGCTCACCGCCCCAAAGGCCAGGCCCGGCGGCAATCCCAGCGCTTTCTGGGAACTGGTTACGACGAAATCGATACCGACTCGATCCATCTCGATCGGCGCACCCCCAGCGGAGCTAACGGCATCAACCAGGAACAGCACGTTGGGCCTCTGGCGAACGACGGCGGCCAATTCGGCCAGGGGCGCCAAAGCCCCGGAGGTCGATTCTGAGTGAACGACCGCTACCGCGTCGACCTCCGGGCCGTCAAGCAGGGCCGCCAGCTGCGGTGCCTCGAGGGTCCGGCCGAACGGGACTTCGACTCTGGTCACCTCTTTGCCGCAACGCTCGGCGATTTGGGCCCACCATTCACCAAAGTGTCCGGTAACCACGACCAGGACCCGGTCATGGACCGCGTTTCGGATGGCGGCTTCGAGGAGCCCGCTCCCTGAGCTCGACACCGTGAACACCGGCTGGTCGGTCCCGAACATCGCCCGCAAGGGGGCCTGGATTTCTTGGAGGATCGGCCGCATGTGGGGGCCATAGTGGGCGAACATCGGGGCCACCATCGACTCGAGCAAGGCCGGATGGACCCCAGTGGGGCCAGGCAGGAAGTTTTTCCCGAAAGTCATGGGCTCGAACCTATCGCATTGGCTTCCAACTGAGCAAGTTGAACCCCGGTCGGTGATCGACCACATTCCGGTGGTTGATGACCAGCACGTACACCCCTTTCGCGGAGCCCCCCGTGACCGATTCCCTCGACCGCCGCACCTTTCTCGGGGTTGCCGCCGCGGCAGTCGCGGTTCCGAAGTTCGACCAGGCCACCGCCTTTCCAGCCCCGGCGATCATCCGCCCTACCGCCTCCAAGGTGGCCGCCGTGGCCTCCGCCAACGGGATTCGCGGAGTGGCGCGGGCCATCGAGTTGATGAAGCAGGGGGTCGATACCCTCGACGCCGGGGTTGAGGGCGTCAAGATCCAGGAACTCGACCCCGAAGACATGTCGGTCGGTTACGGTGGCCTCCCGAACGAGGAGGGCGTGGTCCAGCTCGATGCCAGTTGCATGCACGGGCCGACCAAACGGGCCGGAGCCGTGGCCTGCCTCGAAGGCATCAAGACCCCGAGCGAAGTGGCTCGGTTGATCATGAAATACACCA
The DNA here is from genome assembly GCA_043769075.1 of Gemmatimonadota bacterium. GTDB lineage: Bacteria > Gemmatimonadota > Gemmatimonadetes > Gemmatimonadales > GWC2-71-9 > SHZU01. The sequence continues at coordinate 3,761 of JAYVJS010000662.1, forward strand.
ACCACATCCTGCTGGTTGGTGAAGGGGCCAAGCGGTTCGCGTTGTCGTACGGGTTTAAGGATGAGGATCTGTTGACGCCCAAGTCGCGCGAAGTCTGGCTCCGGTGGCGCGCCAATCGGGGCCATGCCGACGACTACGTCGATGTCGCCGAGAACGAACCGGTGGGTATCCGGCCTACTGGAACGATCAACATGAATCTGGTCAACGAACGAGGCGACGTTTCCTCGATTACGACCACCAGCGGCCTCGCCTTTAAGATCCCGGGACGAGCTGGTGACTCGCCGATCATCGGAGCGGGACAATACACCGATAACATCATTGGAGCGGCCGGGTCGACCGGATTGGGCGAAGCCAATATCATGAGCTGTGGGGGGTTCCTCGTGGTGGAATTCATGCGTCAGGGGCTTAAGCCCGCCGACGCCGCCCTCGCCGCTCTGAAGCGGGTCGTGGCCCTGACACCACCGCGGTTGCTCAACGAGCGGGGCCGGCCGCGCTATCAGCTCAATTTCTACGCGGTGACCAAGGCCGGCGACTTCGGCGGAGCATCGCTGTTCCCCTCACAATATGCCGCCGCCGATGCGGGGGGCGCCAAGCTGTACGATTCGGCGTTTCTGTTCGACCAGGCATGAGGGTTTTCGGATGGGCGGTCCTGGCCGTGGTAATGGCCCAACCAGCCGTGGCCCAAGAGCCATGGAAGGCGAGCTATTTCCCCTACTTACTGGGCAATCCGGGCGATGGAGTCATGCTCGTCGGCCGGCTGCAATGGACCCAGAACGCGCCGTACTTCTTGAGCAAGTCGGACCAGGAGGATGTCGTCAACCCGATCACCTTTCGCGGGGCCTTGGCCCTCGAGGCCGGGATCGGCACCCTCGGCAGTCGGTTTGGCCGGGCGGAGCTCCGCGGCCCTGGTCTCTTGCCCGGATGGCGCTTCAACGCGAGCCTCGGTGCAGGGCGGACGGGACATTACTCATTTTATGGTGTCGGCCGTGACCTCGACCCGCCCGGCGGGCTCACCGACCCGAACGCCGAGCGCTATCGGGTCCATCGGGATCGCTACGCGGTCCGGGTCGAGGCGACCCGGACCCTCGGCGGTCCGCTCCGGCTGGCTGTCGGCCTCTTCCTCGATCGGACCGAATTCAGTTCCCTCGATGGGACCACCCTGTTCGGGACTCGGTTTGCCCGCCCCGTCGGGACAACCAGCCTGACGCTCCGCCCCGCACTCGTCTACGACACCCGCGATCACGAGTTCACCCCATCGAGTGGGGTCCTGGCCGAGATTGGCGCGGGGGCAGGAAGCGGGCGTGAATCGTCGTTAGGCGTTCGCGACGATCAATCGTGGCACGGGTTTGCCTATGGGCACCTCAGAGCCTATGTCCCCCTGCGGGAAGGCACTGTTCTGGCGGGACGAGTCCTGGCCGTCACTCGCGGAGCGGGGGCCCCGCTTAGCACCCTCGCGATCGTGCCCGGATGGGAGCGAGAGATCGATCTCTCCGGTGCCGACGGTCATCGGAGTTTCCCGGCCGGCGCTCTCGCCGGAACCGATCTCGCGCTTCTCAGTGCCGAGATTCGGCACGACCTGCTGAATGCCGGCGATTTGGGCGCCGTCACCGCACTCGGATTCGTCGACTATGCTTCGGTCAACGACCCCCGGTCAGCCGAACCCGGGCGCACGTCGCAATTCGGCGGCGGGGCCGGGCTTGCGATTCGGGTCCTTCGTTCAGCCGTTCTCACCACCAACTTCGCGGCCGGTCCGCACGGCTTCAACTTCTCGATGGGCACCGCCTGGACCTTCTAGTTTCGGGCTTTCCAGGCGCCGAAATACTCGGCTGCCTGGTCCGCAAATCCACCATGACGAGGTTGCCAGCCAAGGACCCGAACCGCCTTGCTCGAGTCAACGTGCTGATCGAGCGTCAAGCACTCGGCAAACGTACCTAACGCCTTTGCCGCCTCCGCGACGGGGACATACTTGGGCTGACCCCGGTAGCCGCCCGCCTCCGACAGCGACGCCACCATCGTCGCGACCGATTCCCGGGACCGGTCGGTCACGTTGATGATTTCGTTCTGGAGAGTCGACTCCGCCGCCAACACGTAGGCGTTGGCCAGATCATCGACGTGGACCAAAGGCCACCGGTTGGTCCCGTCGCCAACGATCGTCGGGGCCTCGCCCTTGGACACCGGGGCGAACCACTCGCCGAACATCCCACCCTCTTGACCGTACACGCATCCCGGCCGGAGCACGATCGCGCGGCTCGTCGCGGTGCTTTGCGACAATCGCTCCATCTCCGGCCGCCGGCTCACCCGGATCGGCGGATTGAGCGGCGCCGTCTCGTCAGCGGCCCGTCTCCCGGTCGGCCCGTAGACCCAGATACCGCTGGTGTAAATCAGCAGCTCGGGACGACCCGCGAGTAGCGTCTCGACGGCGAGCTTATCCTGGGCGAATACGTCGGTGGCGTAGTCGACCGCGACGTGCACGGCCACCGAACACCGGGCCGCGGGGGCCCGATACGACTCGGGGTTTTCGATCGAGCCGATGACCGGTTCGATTTCGTGGGCGGCCAATCGCTTGGCTTTCTCGGCGCTCCGGACCAGCGCCACGACCTGATGGCCGGCCCGCCGGAGGGCGGTGGCCGCGTGGAAGCCGATGTATCCCGTAGCTCCGGTGATGAAAACTTGCATTGCCTATCCTCCGATTGCCGTGAGCACTTCGCGAAGCGTCGACTCGCCCTTGTCGCGGGCGTACCACCGGCGGGCTTCCGCATACCGTTGATCTTTCGGCATTGTCTCCTTGTTGGCCATGACCCAGGTCTGAAGCAGCGCCGGTCTCGGGCCCCAGTGACCCAGTTCCCGGAACTGCCGATCGAGCCCGAGTACGATCGGAATCGAGCGAGACCCGTTGGTGAGATACCGGTCCATGAGGCCGAGGTATTGGTCGCGGGGTAAGATCCGAAGCTCAGAACCCGGAACCTTCTCGACAAGTCCGACCAAGACTGGGACCGAATTGGCCGCATCGCCGCACCAATCCTCGGAAATGACAAGAAGTCGGAGCATATCCAGCTTGGCCGCGGCAGCCAAAGCCCACTCCGGGATTCTGACATGGCGGTAGACCCCGTCCCACAGGTTTCGCTGGTCCATGCCTTGATTGAAGAACGCGCTCCACGGCAGGGCTTCCTGCCAGAGCGCCGGAAAGTCCGGTTCCATTCGACCTCGCGGAGGGCTCCGAAGACAACCCGAAATGGGCGTCTACGACCCGCAAGGTAACCACGGCCAAGCGGCGGTGCCGGTTGCGAAGTAGAATTACCCGGCCCATGATCGGCGTAACCCGAACCCCGCTCCGGAAAGACGCGATCGCGACCCGCGAACGCCTCGTTCGGGCTGCCCTGGAGCTGTTTACGTCCGCCGGATACCGGGGGACGACCACCCTCGATTTGGCGGGCCGCGCCGACACCGCGGAAGCCACCATCTACCGACACTTCGCCGGGAAAGAAGCCCTGTTCAACGAGGCGTATCGCCACGCCCTCAGATGGGGCATCACGGTCATCCGACCGACCGATAGCCAGCGGATGCCGACCAAGGAGCGCCTCGGCCGGATTGCCCGCCGGTTGGTCGAACAGGTCCCTAAGGATGCCCCGATCGTACTCATGATGCTCCGACGACCCGACGGACCCAATCTCGAAGATCAGACCCATGTGCTGGCTCGTGAAGTCCGCGAAAACCTGACCCAATTGGTCGCCACCGGTAAGCAGGAAGGCGCAATCCGTCCGGGCTCGGCTGAGCTGTGGGGCTCGATCTGGTTAGCGGTAGTGGCCTTTGCGACGGAGCGCATCGCCGCCAAGGAATGGACCGCCGACCACCCGAGTGCCACGGCCACGCTCGATGCGGCCTGGGATGCGATCTGTTCCCGGCCGGTTGCCGGATGAACAACCGCCGCGTCCTCTCGGCCTTGGTGACCGGGCTCCTCCTTGGTGCACTGGCGTCGTCCTTCCCGGCCAACGCCCTTTCGGCCCGAGCGGGCGACATCCTTGCGCCGATCGGTACGCTGTGGATCAATGCGATTCGAATGACCGTACTGCCCCTGGTCATTTCCCTGTTGATTACCGCGGTCGCTTCCGCCGCGGAAACTCGTTCGATCGGCCGGATTGGCGGCCGGACCCTCTTGGTTTTCTTGGGGCTGTTGACCGGCGCGGCGGCATTGGCCCTGATCGTCGTGCCACCGCTCTTTCGCTGGCTGCCTCGCGATCCCAATCAGGCCCCGCCACTCCCACCAGGCGCCGCCGAAGCGGCCGGTCAGTTGGCATCGAGCGGGCAGAGTGTGTCGTTCGGCCAATGGTTCACGACGCTCTTGCCAACCAATCCGTTCGCCGCCGCCGCCGAAGGCGCGATGGTCTCTTTGATCATCTTCACCATCATTCTGGCCTTGGCCATTGCCCACGCGCCGGCGGACTCTCGCGACACCCTGCTCCGATTCTTCCGTGCGGTGTCCGAAGCCATGCTGGTCATGGTCCGATGGGTGATTGCATTGGCGCCGCTCGGTGTCTTTGCCTTGATGTTTACCCTCGCGGCCCGGACCGGCCTCAGTGCGGCGGGAGCCATCGGGTTCTACATCCTCGTGTACTGCGTCACCTGTCTCGTGTTTTCGCTCCTCCTGTACCCCGTCGTCGCGATTGGAGCCGGGATTCCGATCCGGACCTTCGCCAAGGCTCTGGTGCCCGTCCAGATGATCGGGATCAGTTCGAGCTCTTCGATCGCTTCCCTCCCCGCCCTCGTCGAAGCGGCCGAACAGGGCCTTGGCATCCCGAAACGGGTCAGCGGCTTCGTACTACCCCTGGCGGTGTCGACCTTCAAATTGGCAGCACCGGTCGTCTGGATCATTGGAGCAATGTTCGTCGGATGGTTCTATCAGGTGGACCTGGGCCTGTCGTCGCTCGCGATCATCGCGGTCGCTGGTGTCTTTTTGGCGTTCGGAGCCCCCGGCGTACCACGGGGCGCCTTCTTGATGCTGACTCCGTTGTTCCTGGCGGTGGGACTTCCGGCTGAGGGCATCGGGATCCTGATCGCGGTCGACGTGATTCCAGATATAGCCGCAACCATCCTCAACGTGACCGGAGATTTGGCCGCCGCGGCCTTGGTTTCGAAGTCCGAGCGGCAGGCCGCGGGCTCGTGAGCCGTACGGTCTTTGGGCAGCGCAAGATGGTCGTGCTGGCGTTACTCGGGTTTGCGTCGGGGCTGCCGCTCTACCTCACTAGCCGAACCCTTCAGGCCTGGATGCGGGTCGAGCACATCGACCTCACCACGATCGGGCTCTTCAGTCTGGTGGCCCTCCCGTATTCTTTGAAGTTCCTCTGGGCTCCGATCATTGATCGCTACGCCCCGCCGTTTCTCGGGCGCCGCCGAGGCTGGCTGGTGGTAACCCAGGTCGGGCTGGTCGTGGTGATTGCCGCGATGTCGCTCCAAGATCCGCGGCGTGGGCTCCAATTGCTTGCGATCAACGCGCTTCTGATTGCCTTCTTCAGCGCCTCCCAAGACTTGGTGATCGACGCCTACCGGACCGACATACTCTCGGAACGGGAAGCCGGCGCGGGCGCGGCGATCTGGGTTACCGGGTATCGGGTCGCGCTCCTGGCCACCGGCGCCCTGGCGTTCGTCCTCGCCGATCGGATGCCGTGGCCGATGGTGTATCTCGCCCTGTCGGCGCTGATGGCCATCGGCATCGCCGCCGCGGTATGGGCTCCCGAGCCGCCTCAGGATCAACCGTCTCCCGCCAACTTCACCGAAGCCGTCGTGTTGCCGTTCCGAGAATTCGTCGGCCGGGCCGGCACCGGGCCGGCGATGCTCGTACTGCTATTCGTCGTGCTCTACAAACTTCCCGACTATCTGGCCGCCAGTATCGCCACCCCGTTCCTCCTCGACATCGGCTTCACGCAGACTGATGTTGGGACCATTCAGGGCGGCCTCGGCATCGTGGCCACGATTGGCGGCGCCTTGGCAAGCGGCGGGCTGGTGGCGCGAGTCGGGATCAATAGGGCGCTATGGATCGTCGGCCTGCTTCAAGCGGCGAGCAACCTCGCCTACTATGGATTGGCGCTGGTGGGAAAGAACTACTCGGCGCTGGTGGCAACCATCGTCATTGAGAACTTCTGCACCGGCTTGGTAGCCGCCGGGTTCATTGCCTTCCTGATGAGTCTCTGCAGCGTCCGATTCTCAGCCACCCAGTACGCGCTGCTGTCGAGTCTGATGGGGGCGAGCCGTGACATTTTGGTGGCACCGGCGGGAGGGGTCGCGAAGGCAACCGGATGGCCGGCGTTCTTCCTGATTACCCTCGTGGCCGCCATTCCGGGAATGCTTCTCCTCCCGGTGTTTGCCCCGTGGAGCGGTACCAGCCGCCTGGCGGCGGCGCGGCGGCCCGACGGCTAAGGGCGCCGGCTTCCGGGATGCTGGGTCGGCTGGCGAAGCTTGGGCGGTTGGTTCGGCCACGTGGGTTGCCGAATTCGGCCACCGCCTAACGGCCGGACCTCGAGGTGCCCGTTCCGAAGATATGCCATTCCGTCACTGCCCCATCGGATCGGGTCCGTGGCGTCGGTGGGCAGAGCGGTTTCCTGATCGCTTCCTCGGACGAGGCACCACCCCGAACCGGCCCGGCAGGTCCGGAGACTCGCAAACCCAACTTCGCCCAGCCGCTGGTATGTCAGGCTGTCGAGCCGTAACGCGGGGAGGGCCGATACGGCCTCGATGCCGCCGTCCGTCACTAGATACAGGCCGTGATCGGCGGCCACGACCAGCGAATCGTCAGTCGATCCAAAGCCAAGCCGCACGACGGCTCCGGCTTCCGGGGGCAGCCGGTGAGGTGTTTCCGTCCCATTGAGGAGATTCTGGAGGATCAGGTCGAGGCCTCCTCCACCGGGCGACTCCCTGAGAAATGCGACCCGGGTGCCCGATGGCGCGAGGGTTGGCTTCGATTCGGCCACCAGGTTGTAGGTCAGCTGGTAGAATTTGCCGCCCTCAGCGGGGGCTGCGAATAGATCCACCGCGCCGTCCCGCCCTTCGCCGACCACGATGACGAATGCTTCCTCACCGACTTGGACTTTGTTCGTCAGCGGAGTAAAGCCGCAACCCACCCCGGTAACCAACAGTGCTAGGCCGAGGCGCCTCACGGTTTGGCGACCTCTAGCAACCACCAGGTATTCGGATCGACCTCGACGGTTGGATCGCCGGGCCCATCCCAATGGGTAACAATGCGAGCCGTCCGCCCCATCATCGCCACTTTGATGGTTCGGTTGGCCACTTTGATTTCGAGGTTGGGAATGCGATACCGCCCCCATTCAGGCTTCTGGACCTGCGCCAGCTCGATGACCAGATGCCCGCCCTCCAACTTGGTTACGACCTTGAGGATCGGATAGCCTGGCTGAGTCAACGCCTGGAGGAAATACCAGGTCAGATCGACGCCGGCTTCCTCGGACATCACTCGCGCGAAGTCGTATGACAGCGCGTTCCGATGTTCGTAGGTCCGATAGTATTTCCGAATCCCGCGGAAAAAGGTGGAGTCGCCGACGAGGCCCCGAAGGCTGTGGAGCACCCAGGCGCCCTTGGGGTAGTTGTTGGTGTTCAACAAGCCGAGAAGGTCGGTCGCGGCCGGATCGATGATCGGTCGCTCGGTCGCCGGCGACCGGGTCACGGCCTCCCGGTTGCTCCGCATCGAGGCCCGGAGCGCGGAATCGCCCCCGACGTGCTCCTCCCACAAGGCGCCGCTGTACGTCGCGAACCCCTCGGACAACCAGAGATGATGCCAGTCTCGTTGACTGGCCGCGTCCCCAAACCACTGGTGGGCCGTTTCGTGGGCTACGGTACCTTCCGTGAGCCGCTTGCTGGTGTAGGCACTCTCGTCATAGAAGATGATCGTGCTGTTTTCCATTCCGCCGAAGATCGTCGAGGTCTCGACGTGGCGGAGTTCGGAGTAGGGGTAGGGTGCTATCAGTGTGCTGAAGAAGTCGATCATCTCGGGGGCCCGCTTGAACGGGCCGTCGACGGCCCACGCCGAGTCTTCCGGATAGGTATAGACCGTCACCGGGACGCACCGAACCGCGCACCGGGC
>JAYVJS010000663.1:0-3942 GCA_043769075.1 Gemmatimonadota bacterium
GGGGCAACTCCCGAACGGCCCGGCTCACCAACGAATCCGGCAGATCGAGTTTGTCGAATGCGAGTAACGCCCGCGCTTCACCCGCCGCACTCCATAATCCGAGGGCAGCCGGAAAAGCCTGGCGCGAGAGCGACGACGACCGCCACTGCGCAAACAGCTCCGAGGTGTTTCGCGGCACCGCCCCGACACCGACCTGATCGAGAAACGACTCAAGCAAGGGGACAGCGATCGGGTCCGCCTTGGCCCCCAACGACGCGAGATCGGACCGCCCGGCGTTGATCCGGCCCTCGGCTTCCGCGCCCCAGACCATCAACGCCGCCGCGGTTCCCACCGCCACCCCTACCCCCGCCAACGTCAGCCACCGGCGGCCCGGCCACACGACCAAGGCCAAGCTGGTGATCCAGAAAATGGGGTACCAATCAGGCCATCCGAACCGGGCGTTCCAAATCGCCAGCCCGATCCCGCCGGTGGCCACCGCAATCAGAGCCCCCACGATCGTCGGCCACCGCCGCGGTTCTGCCGCCTTCGGTGCCGGCAACAGGGCCGCCGCGATCAGGACGATGGCCGTCGCCGCGAGAAAAATGGCCAACTGCCAAGTGACCCACCGGTCCACCCCCACCCCCGCCGCCGGGATCTGAATTCCCCGCCCCAACCGGGCGACGACATACGGCGCCGCGATCAACAACGCGACCGCGAGCGGCGCCCCCCACCAGCCCCGGATCCGGGTCCGCCCGAGCGCCACAACCGCCAGCAGCACCACCACCATGCCGGCCCCGATCAGAGGCCCCGCCGCCGCGGAGAACGGACCCAACATGGGATGAAAAAACGTAGTCGACGAAAACAACACCGGAGCGTCCACCGCATCGCCTAGCGGAGCCCAGATCACGATCGCCGCGGGGAGCAACGCCAACCCAAGCCGCCACCAGCCCGGCGCCGACACGATCAACGCCACGATCAACCCGAACGCCGACAGCACCGCCAGCCGAACCACCGCCGAGCGGAAAGCTCGTTGACGGGAGGCCGCCTGGGTCGGCGGCCGGAGTTGGACGCTGAAGAGCAACCGCCGACCCCCATCGGGAGTCGGTTCGAAATAGTCGAACACATCTGAGGTATCGGGCGCGACCCCCGCCGGGAGAATCTCGACCCCGACTCCCGACTGAGCTTCGAATCGTTGGGCCAGACTTTTAGCCTGATCGGGCACCGTCGAATCGGCCGCCAGGAGAAGCGAAGCCACCGCGGTCCGCCCGTTGGGGAGATGGCGCCGGGACTCGATGACCGCGTAGTACGGGGAAGAGTCGAAATTGATGGAATCGCCATCCGCTTGGGGCAACAAGCGGTAGCGACCGGCCCAAATCACCGGAGTGCCGTCACTCTCGACGACGAGGGCGCCGATTTCAAGCTGCTCGCGGTCCACCGCCCGTGCCAGGCGGCCAAACGCTTGCTCCCGGTTCAGGGGATCGAGGGTCGCCGCAAAGCTCGACACCCGCTCGACCTGAGATCGAGCATATTTCACCTCTCGGAGCCACCGGTCGGCGGCCGAGACGACGCCCGCTTCCCGAACCGATTCCCAGTGCCCTTCGATCTGATCGATGTGGTACTGGGTGACCCCGAGGAGAACCGCCTTGGCCACCAAAAGAGCTGCCAGCAGCCCGGCCCCCAAACGACCCCAGGTCTGGAGGATGGCCGCAAGGAGCCACGCCACCAGCGCGAGGATCGCCACGAGCCCTCGCGGAGTCCGAATCCATTCCGCTAACAGCAGATCGCCGATCACCAGAAGGACCAGCCACTGATGACCCCCGATCCCCGAACCGACCCGTCTCGAGGACCCCTCCGCTTGGCTGAGCTGACCGCGCTCCAAGCTCACCGACTCTTCGACTCGAATCCTCGCCTCCTCGTGCCGATCGGCACCCTCCTGGTCCGGGGTCCTCACCTTCCACTCGGTACCGACACGCTCGTCGTCGACCGGCTCGCGGACGACCTCTCAGCCCACACCCAGATCGTCCGCGCCCCCGTCATTCCATTCGGCGTCCACTCGGCATCGGATCCCGACGACCCCGGCAGCGCGGGTCTGACCCGCAAAACCCTCCACCGGATGATGAACGAACTTATTGCCGCGTGGGAAGATGAGGCAAAGGTGCGCGAGGTCCTCATCCTCTCAACCCACATCGGCGAAGGCCACGTCGAAGCCCTCAGTACGATTCGTTCCGCCGGGCACGTCGCCTTGATCGACATCTACGGGGCCCAATTGAAGGACCTGATTGGCGAGGAGGCCCCTGACACCGTGCTGATCGAATGGCTAGCACCACAACTTATCTCACCGGCCCGCCACCCCCCGCCCGACGGCGCCATGGGAGCCAGAGTCTACCAACGCCTGTTTGACCACGCCCTCGGCATTATCTCGGGGACGTCGTAAGTCGCAAATCCGGGATTGGGGGTCCCACTGGTGGGGCAAATCGGCCGGCCAAGTCCCCCCGAACATCCCGGTAAGCATTTCCCCAACAACGAGTTACATTTCGCTCAATCGGCGGCATGAACCGTTCGTTCAACCCGGGGGTTCCCAACACCATCCAGGTCACCGTTTCCGGGCTTGACAATGCCAAATAAGTGTAGATCATCAATCGACTTACCGTCCCTTCGTCGCAACTTGAAACCATCGCGGCGGGGGCCCCGTACTAAACCCTGTTCCCGTCCCAATTCGAGAAAAGGAAAGTCCGCAATGAGGTTTTGGGCTTCAGCTCTGTTGCTTGGTGTCTCAGCCACCGCCGGATCGGCGCAAGACGCAGCCCCTCGGCTATCGCTTGCCCAGGCCCTTGAACAGGCCCAGCGGTCAAGCCCAACCTATCGGCAGTCATTGAACGACGCTGGGGCGGCACGCTGGGGAGTTCGCAATGCCTACGCCAACGCCCTGGTGCCCCAACTGTCGGCCGGCACGAGCCTCTCGTACACCGGTTCCGGATCAAACACCTTCGGCGGATCGCTCTTCAATCAATCCTCGCCGACCCTCTCCTCCGGTTACGGAGTCAATCTCGATTGGCAAATCTCGGGATCAACCCTGTCAGCGCTTGGACAGCAACGGGCCAACCAGAACGCCGTGGGCGAAGACATCAACAATGCCCTGGTCGGTCTTCGCTTTGAAGTCACCTTCCAATACATCGCGGCCCTCCAAGCGGTCGCCCAATCGGGGGTCGCTCGCCAACAGGTTACTCGGAACACCGAGTTCCTCGGGCTGGCGCAGGCGCGATACCAGGTCGGCCAGGCCACGATTCTGGATGTGAAACAGGCGGAGGTCCAGAAAGGCCAAGCGGACGTCGCGTTGCTGCGCGCTGAGCAGACTGAAAACGACGCCAAGCTCGAACTGTTTCGGCGAATCGGTATCAATGCCCCCGCCACGGTTACCGATGTGGCCTTGACCGACTCGTTTCCGGTGACCCAGCCGACCTGGGAACTGGCCCAATTGATGACCGTCGCCATCGAACAGAACCCGACCATCAGGGCCTCTCGGGCTCGTGAGTCATCGGCCGACTATGCGGTGCGGGCCCAACGATCGCGGTACTTGCCGACCCTTAACCTGTCGGCGGGGTGGAACGGGTTCACCCAGCAGTTTACCAATGAGTCGATTCTGCTAGGCGGAGCGTTGGCTCAAGCCCAAGGGAATCTCAGCAACTGCCTCTTCCAAAACAGCTTGATTCGAAGCTTGCCGGGGGGTGGGATCGGGGGCCAAAACGGCAACGGCGTCATCCCCGACTGCAATGCGCGTTTCAATCTTGACGCCACCGGCGACCAACTTACCCCGGCCGCCGTCTCGGGGATCAAGGCGGGCAACAACGTCTTCCCGTTCAGCTTCACCAGCCAGCCGTTCCGGGCGTCGTTCCAGATTTCGCTCCCGATCTTCGACGGCTTCCAACGCGATCTCTCGGTGTCGCAGGCCCGGGCGCAGCGTGA
>JAYVJS010000664.1:0-2816 GCA_043769075.1 Gemmatimonadota bacterium
AGCAGGTCACGGAGCCGGTACCCCCGGAGCAATGCGAGCAGGAGGGCCCGGACCACCGCGGGCCGGTCGTACAGCAGCGGCGAGAGACTCCCGGTGTGCTCTTTCTCGGACCGGATGAAGACCGGAAAGCGGCGGTGCCGATCAGGGTCGGTGGCCCGGGTGGCCCGATAGGTATTGATCCCAGCTTCGAACGCCGCCTCGAGCAGTGCGAGCCGGGGGCGCCAGCGCAGGGGGTCATTGAGGAGGGGCACCGATGGGCTCGCCTCGGCGAGGGCGTTACGGGCCCGAGTCACCAGTTCCAACTCCGTCCCGGTGAGCTGATCGAAACCCGCAAAGAGGTAGGCGCCCAAGGGGAACAGCCCGTCCTCGAACACCTGTTCGCAGGAGAGGAGGGTGACAGAGTCGGTCATCCCACCCATGTCGCTCTTGAGGCAATCACCGAGGCCAAAGGCGGTATCGCGGCGGGTCAGAGCGTAGATCACGGCCGGAGTAGGGTGGGCAGGGGTGTCCTGGTCATTTGTCTAAGGATGGTCGCCGGTAGGAGGCCTGTCAAAGGGCGGGCGTACCCACCCTGGCGTCGCGACCAGGGTTCCATCGTGACACGACGATGGTAGTGGCGCGGAACGCCATCTACCACTCGGTGAGGTATCCCTCGCGTCTGGTGCTGCCGGTGGTGCCCTAAGGGCGTCGCCCATCAAGATCAGGGCCAATTCGTTGGCGAGCGACGAAAACTCGGGGCGGAGCGGGGGGCGGAACGACATTTGCAACTCGGCATCGGGATGAGGATGTGGCCATCCCGGAGGGTCGAGGAGATGATCAGCGCCGACGCGCGAAGTCGCATTACACCAGAAGACCTCGCCCTCTTGGGCCTGGCCTCCGGCCGGCCGGCCGGTTCGATCGGCAATCTCGATGAGCTCCTCGATCGCCGCGAACTGCGACCCTACCTGCTGGGCGCGTCCCTGCCGGGACCGTCCTCATCCCTTCTCTTCTACGTCCTGGTTCGCCATTCCTTGCTTGATGTCGGGGTTGAGGACGCCACGGTCGCCGATTATTTCGCCGCCATGCTCCGGGACTTCGGGGTTCGTTCCCGCGCTAATCGGGTCGACGATGTCGATGATCAGGAGCACCATTACCTGGTGGACATCCTGATCGACCTCGCGGCCTCTCGTGGCGATCGCGCCTTCAAAGTGTCGGTCCACCTCGGCAACTACGCGGTGTGGATTTCGGGTCTCTTCCCGGAGCGGATCGCCGCCCGGCAAATCCGCCGCGGGGGGCCCGACCTATCCTACTATGAGAGCTTGAGCGCCCGGGGTTTTGCGGAGGCATCGGAGCACCGACTGGCGGAGCGGCGGGGGCTCGACCTGGTTCTCCGGACCGCCGCCGAACGGGTCCACGACATTCGGATTGCGCTCAACCGGGTCAGCGCCCAGCTCGACCTCCGTAGCTCCGGCCTCGCCGCCTGAGGCTGGTCCTAGCATTCGTTGAGAGTCCAGCCAATAAAGAGCCGACCCCTTGCACTACGGGGGGAAGGTGATAGCTTCCCCTAGTACCTCAGAGGGAGCGACCATGGCGAGTGATCCGGTGCCGATGCTCAAGGGCACGGTGGACTTGCTGATCATGCAGGCGCTCGCGGCCCGGGCCACCCACGGCTTCGGCGTGATGCGGTGGATCGAAGAGGCCACCGGGGCGACCCTTCAAGTCGATGAGGGGTCGCTCTATCCCTCCCTCTATCGCCTCGAGGACCGGGGCTGGCTGGTTTCGGAATGGGGCGTCTCGGAAAACAACCGCCGGGCCCGATTCTATCGGCTTACCCCGAAGGGCCGGACCCAACTCAAAGCCGAAACCAGTGAGTTCCTTCGATTTGCCCGGGCCATGTTCCGGGCCCTGGAGGTTCCCGTCACCGAGTTAAGCGCCCGGTGAGGGAGGACGCCGGGTGGCAGCGCTACTGGCGGTACCTCTCCACTCGGGTTCATCGTGACGTCGACGACGAGCTGGCCTTCCACATCGAAATGCGGGGGGCCGAGCTCGAACAGCGTGGGTTCTCGGCCGAGGCGGCCAAAGTCGAAGCCCAGCGTCGCTTCGGCGACCGAACCAGAGTCCGGGCGACGCTGCACCGGATCGAAAAGAACCGAGGCCAACGGATGAAACTGTCATATCTCGTCGACGAATTGCTCCAGGACGTTCGGTATGGCGTCCGCGGGCTCCTCAAACGTCCCGGCTTCGCGCTGATGACCGCGAGTTCGCTTGCGCTCGGGATTGCCACCACGACGGTGGTGCTCAGTATGATCGATGCGTACCTCCTCCGGCCGCTCCCGGTCCGGAATCCGGAGGAATTGGTCATCGTCGGCTCGTCAAACCGGGCCAGCGGCTCATTGGCCGGCGGCTTTCTCGGACTCCCGACCGTGCGCGACATCGCGGCCCGGACCGATCTCTTGCAGGGGGCGGCCGGGACCATGATGGTGCTCGCGGCCGCGAGGCCGGCGGAGGGCGAACCGGCTGAGCGGGGTCTGTTTCTTGGCGTGACCGGCAACTACTTCGCGCTCCTCGGCGTCTCCCCGGCGTCCGGGCGGATGCTGACGGTGGACGACGACACCCGGCGCGAACGAGTCATCGTGCTGAGCGATCGAGCGTGGCGAGCACGGTTCAATAGCGATCCGGCCGTGAGTGGGCGGACCATCCGCCTCAATACCGTGGAGTTTGTCGTCATTGGGGTGGCGCCGCCGGAGTTCCACGGGACCGAACACATCTTCGACCCCGTCGGCTACGTCCCGAGCGGTGTGGTCAGTGTCCTCGAGCCGGCGGCGGGGAACCTCGAG
>JAYVJS010000665.1:0-3879 GCA_043769075.1 Gemmatimonadota bacterium
CCAAGACTACTTCCGACGCCAGTAACTCCCGCGCCTCGGGACTCGGCGGCGAATGGTGCATCAGCCGATCGATGTAGACCCGGTAGGCCAAGTCGGTCGGGATTCGGCCACTCGAGGTATGGGGATGGAACAGGTAACCCCGGGCCTCGAGGTCGCCCATGGTATTGCGAATGGTGGCCGGAGAAACGCCGAGCCCCGACCGGACGGCAACCGCCTGGCTGCCCGCCGGTTCGGCGGTTTCGACGTACAGCTGGATGATGGTATCGAGGATCCGCGCCTCCCGGCCGGACAGCTCTTCAACTCTCTGCATCACAGTAATTTAGGCCTCATGCACCTGACTTACCAAGGCGTCGAGCCGAAGCCAGCCCTCGACCGTTAAAACAACCCGACTGCCATCCCGGCGGGCCCACCCGGCAGAAACCCACTGGTCCACCACCGACACAGGCAGGGATGATGCCGGGACACCCCCAACAGTCCGGAGACCGAGATACCGGTCCTCCAGGCGAATCTGGCCGTCCGCAAGTGACTCCTGACCCCCGACGCCGTTGCCGATCTCGACCGCCCGGCGATAGGCCTCCCAGTCCCGGACGTTCCACCATCGCCGCCGGCCCACGGCGCTGTGGGCCGAGGGGCCCAATCCGAGATAGCTGGCCCGGCGCCAGTAGGCCTGATTGTGCCGCGATTCGAAGCCGGGCTTCCCAGCATTTGATACTTCGTAATGACGATACCCAGCGAGCGTCAGGGTCCGATGAGCTTCGAGATATTCATCGGCGGCCGGCCCCTCCTCGGCCGGGATCGACTCCCCGCGGGCGACCCACCGCCCCAGCGGGGTTTGGGCCTCGACCGTCAGCCCATACAACGAGATATGCCGGGGCTCGAGCGCCAGTCCGCGGTCGAGGTCGTCCCGCCAGGACCGGCGCAGCGCCGGCGGCACCGCGTAGATGAGGTCGATCGACACGTTGTCGATCCCCGCCTGTCGCAGGGTCGCCACGGCGGCAGCGGGACGATCCGGGCCGTGGCTCCGATGCATCCATTCGAGCACCGCCGGCGCGAACGACTGGACCCCCAGCGACACTCGATTGATCCCGTCAGCCACCCAAGACGCCGCCCGTTGCGACGTCACGTCCTCCGGGTTGGCTTCGAGGGTGATCTCGGCGGTCGGGCTGATGGAACGCTCGGCTCGCACCGCGGCGAGAATCCGCCCTACCGCTCCCGGCTCGAGCAACGACGGGGTACCCCCGCCCCAATAGATCGTCTCGATCGGCCCCTGATCGCTCCACCACGGAGACCCAAGCCCTTGGCGCCATTCCGCGACGATGGTGTCGGCGAAAACCGCCGACGGCACTTCCCGGCGCACCGAGATCGCGAAGTCGCAATAGGAGCACCGGCGGGCGCAAAACGGGACGTGGAGATAGAGGTGCACGGCCGGAAGCTACTTAGTGCACCCGCCGAAATCCCTCCCCATCCCGTTCGACCAAGCCGACGATTTCGAGTTCGGACAGCGCCCCGATCAGCGTGTGGGGCGCCACCGCCAATTCCTCGCCGAGCCCTTCGAGCGTTCGCGGAGTTCCGTCGAGCACTCCGAGCAGCCGCTGCAGCTCCGATCGGATCGTGGCCCGCCCGACCTCTCGGTCGGCGGAACTCCGAACCGACGCCAAGAACCCCGGATCCACTTCCGGGTAGAGCGACAGCAGATCGTCGGGCTCGCGATAGACCCCCGCCCCCGACACCCGAATCAGCCAATTCGGCCCAACACTGGTCCGGCTGGTGATCGGCCCGGGCACGGCAAGAATCTCCCGGCCTTGCTCGAGGGCCGTGCGGGCGGTGATCAAGGCCCCGGAGTCAGCCGCGGCCTCGACCACCACGGTCGCGCGGGCGAGGCCGCTGATCAGCCGGTTGCGGCGTTGAAAACTGCCCGCGGTCGGGCGTTCACCCGGAGGGAACTCCGTCAGCAACAGACCGTCGGCGGCCACTCGCTCGTACAGAGCCCGGTTGGCCGCCGGATAGATGACCCCAAGTCCGTTGCCAAGCACCCCAATCGTTCGACCGGTCGGGACCGCGGCCCAGTGGGCCACCGCATCGAGTCCCCGCGCCATCCCGCTGACCACCGTCAGCCCGCCCTCGGCCGCGATCCGGGCCAGATCCCGGGTGACCGTAATGCCGTACGGGCTCGGGTGGCGCGACCCGACGATGGCGACGGCCGGCCCAAGCAACCGGTCGCGGTGGCCAAGGCCGAACAGCACCGGCGGAGGGTTGGGTATTTCGCCTAACGACGCCGGATAGTCGGGATCGAGAGGTGTCAGGACGAATCCGCCCAGCTGCTCGATCCGGGCAACGACTCGGTCGACGGCCGAGCGATCGGCGCTCTTGATGGCGGTGGCCGCCGCTGTCGAAATTGTCGGGATGGAGCCTAAAAACGCGAACGGCGCCGCAAGGGCGCCGCTCCACGATCCGTTGTACTCCTTGAGCCGCCGGAGCCGGCCTGGCCCGATCCCGGGCGTCAGCGCCAGCGCCAGGTAGGCCCGGCGTTCATCATTCGGGAGCATCAGGTGGTTCGTCTTCCAGTTTGGCGGCCTGAATGAGGCGGAAAAAAGTTCGTTTGAGTTCGTCGAGCCCGGTGCCGGCCGCCGCCGAAATGACGACGGTCGCCAGCGCGCCCGGCGCGGAGATTTCCGGGAGGTCGGCCTCGGGGGCCAAGACATCGCGCTTGGAGAGCACCACCAGAAAGGGCTTTCGGTAGAGCGGCTCGCTGTAGGCAAGCACTTCTCGCCGGAGCCCGTCGAACGACGCCTGGGGATCGGGCGAATCGACCGGGATCATGAACGCCAGCACCCGGGTTCGTTCGACGTGGCGGAGAAACTGGAGCCCGAGTCCCTTGCCTTGATGGGCGCCCTCGATGATCCCAGGAATGTCCGCGACCACGAAGGTTCGGGAATCGCCCATCGAGACCACGCCGAGGTTGGGTTCGAGCGTCGTAAACGGATAATCGGCAATTTTCGGCCGGGCCGCCGAGACCACCGACAGCAGCGTGCTCTTGCCGGCGTTTGGCTCGCCCACCAATCCGACGTCGGCAATCAGCTTTAGCTCGAATTCGATCATCCGTTCTTGGCCGGCCTCGCCGGGCTCCCATTCCCGGGGCGCGCGATGGGTCGAACTGGTGAACCGAGCATTGCCCCGGCCACCCCGCCCGCCCTTGGCTACCAGGATGGTCTGCCCCGACTCCAAGATTTCGCCCAGGGTGGCGCCGGTTCCGGCCTCCTTGATCAGGGTGCCGGGCGGCACCGGCAGGATGACGTCGGCGCCGGTAGCCCCCGTCATGTTCTTGCCCTTGCCGTGCACTCCTCGTTCGGCTTTCCAAACCGTGCGATAGCGATAGTCGAGCAAGGTGGTCAGGTTCGAATCACCCCGAACGTAGACGTTGCCGCCATGGCCACCATCGCCGCCATCGGGGCCACCCTTGGGCACGTATTTGAACCGGGCAAAGGACGCGGTGCCCGACCCGCCCGTTCCCGCCTCGACCTGGACTTCGACTCGATCGACGAAACTCATCGGGCGACCCGCTCCCACACCCGGCGCGCCATGGTCATGGCCGAGGCACTGGCCTCGGGTGCGGTCTGGTCGAGCACTGCCGCAATGGCAACCCGATCGGCGCCGGCGTGAAGGGCCCCTCGCAGATGCGAATGGAGCTGCCGTTCGGCTTCCAGCACGGTAACCTGAGCAATCACGCAGAACTCCCGGCGGACCAGGTCAAGACCCGGACGCGACAGGGTGCGCCCATAGCCCTCCGACACCATCCAGGCGTCGAGGGCGGGGTGTAAACCGGCCACGTTGTTCCTGAGCTTCGCATAGTTCGCCCCATAAACGACCCGGCAGGTCGAC
>JAYVJS010000666.1:0-2619 GCA_043769075.1 Gemmatimonadota bacterium
ATCGAGGTCCGACCTCGCGAGGCCAATCGGCCGGCCACGGTGGTTGGCCGGGTGGCGATCGGAATGTTCGCCACCGAGTTCTGGCTCCATCCGGACGGGAAACACGGCTATCTCGGCACCGTGGGCTTCGACAGTCCCGGTGGCGACCGGCTCTATGCCATCGACGTCAGCAATCCGGCCAGTCCGGCGATTACCGACTCCGTCATGATCGACGGCCGGGAGGTGAACGACGTGATGACCACCGAGGACGGACGCTGGGGTGTGATCTCCCGAGAGAACTCATCGACTCGGACCAACGGGATCTCGATTCTCGACCTGGCCGACCCGGCCCATCCCAAAAAGGTGGCCGATTACAACGCCACCGTCAGTGGCGGCGTCCACAGCGTGTTTGTCTATAAGGGGTACGTCTACCTCACCGACGACGCCACCGGCTCGATGCGAGTCATCACGCTGGCGGATCCACTCCATCCGAAGGAGGTGGCCCGGTGGCAGGCCACCGAGGGCCTCAACACCGGCCGGATGCTCCACGACATCGACGTGCAGGACGGTCTCGCGTATCTCAGCTATTGGAACGAGGGGCTGATCATCCTCGACGTCGGGAACGGGCTCAAAGGCGGGAGCCCCGAGAGGCCGACCCTCGTGTCGCAGCTGAAGTACGACCTGAACGCGCTCTACCGAAAAGTCGAGGTCGCCGGGGGGCCCGGCTATATCCGCGGCACCCACACCGCCTGGCGCCACAAGAACTACGTCTTCGTGGGTGACGAGGTCTTCGCCGCCAAGCCGGTCGGGGGGATTGGACCGCTGGGCCGGGCCTGGGGCCGTCTCCATGTGGTGGACGTGTCGGACATTACCAAGCCGAAAATCGTCGCCCACTACGAGCCCGAGGACGGCGGGGTGCATAACGTTTTCGTGGCCGGCGACACCCTCTATCTCGGCAACTATCAAGGCGGGCTTCGAGTTCTCGACATCTCCGGCGAACTCCGCGGCGACTTGCTCCGGCAGGGGCGCGAGGTGGCCCACGTGATGACCGGTGACGCGAAGGGGTTCATCCCGAACACCTCAATGGCCTGGGGGGCGATCTACCGGAACGGTTACGTCTACGTGCCCGACATGCATAGCGGGCTGTGGATCGTCCGGGTCGAGGGCAAGCAGGAACTCACGCCCTGAAGTCGGCCGTCGGTGCTCGCGACATAGACCCGGCCACCGGTAGCGGCCGGCGACGAGAGCACTCGGCCATGGGTCTTGAACTTCCATACAGCGGATTGAAGGGTCGGGGCGGTGCAGAGTGGACTCCCTCGGACCTATCAGACTCTACGCGGGGCTCGAGTTGCGGTTCATCGCTGGCGGTCAGGCCGGCGGCTACATTCACGGGTCCAGGCGGTTCGAGATCACGACCGGCAGCCCCCGCTCGACAGAAAGATCCCGATGACTACTGCGGTTCTGCCTAAACCGGTCTGGCGGGTTGTTCCCCTGCTGATGACCGTCGTGTTCCTCGGCCATTTCAATCGAATCGCGATCACGGTCGTCGGTAGCGAACGGCTGATTCCCGAAGGCGGGATTTCCCCGACCCGAATGGGGTTCGTCTACTCGGCCTTTCTCCTGATGTACCTCGTCGGCATGGTCCCGGCGGGGATCATCGCCGATCGACTCGGCCCCTGGCTCGTACTCGTCGTGATGCTGTTCGGGCTGGCGCTTGGGAGTGTCGCGACCGGGATTGCGGGGCTGGCGGTGACGGGTGCGCCTATCGTCGCGACCCTCCTCCTCGTCCGCGGTGCCATGGGGTTCTTCTCGGCGCCCCTGCATCCATCGACCGCCCGAACTGTCAGCAACTGGGTCACCGCCGAGCGGCGCACCGGGGCCAACGGCCTGATTCTCTCGGCCGCCATGGTCGGGACGGCGCTCACCTACTACGTCTTTGGGACCCTGATCGACAAGGTTGCCTGGCCTTGGGCCTTCGTCGCGTTAGGTACGGTGACGGCGGTCATGGGGGCCGTCTGGCTCGGGCTCGGCGGCGACACCCCATTCCGCCGACGGGCGCCGACGGTCGCTCGCACCGACACGGACGGCGGTTCCTGGGTCCACTTGCTCCGAAACCGAAGCCTCATGCTGGTGACGGTGGCGTACTTTGCGGTCGACTACTTCGAGTACCTCTTCTTCTACTGGATCCAGTACTACTTCGGGACCGTTCGCGGCCTTGGCAACGAAACCAGCCGGCTTTATTCGACGCTGGTGACCCTCGCCATGGCCGCCGGGGTGGCCTCGGGTGGCTGGATCGCTGACCGACTCGTGGCGCGATGGGGCCGGGATCGGGGCCGGGCCGCAGTCCCGATTGTCGGGATGCTGACCGGATCGGTCTGCCTGGCGATGGGCATGCTGGCCGAAGCGCCGATCGCCGTGCTGGCCTGGCTGTCGCTCGGTGCCTTCTCGGTCACGGCGGCTGAGGCCCCCTGTTGGGCCACAGCCATCGAGTTGGGCGGGAAGCATGGCACCACTGCCGCGGGGATCATGAACACCGGCGGCAATCTGGGTGGG
This sequence comes from Gemmatimonadota bacterium, assembly GCA_043769075.1. Lineage (GTDB taxonomy): Bacteria > Gemmatimonadota > Gemmatimonadetes > Gemmatimonadales > GWC2-71-9 > SHZU01. Next base: position 2,533 of record JAYVJS010000666.1, read on the forward strand.
CTGATCGCGCCCATCGTTACGCCTTGGGTCGGGGCTCAGTTGGGGTGGGGATGGGCCGGCGGGATTGGCGCAGTGTTAAGTCTGGCG
>JAYVJS010000667.1:0-12211 GCA_043769075.1 Gemmatimonadota bacterium
ACCAGGCGCCTGGCAAATCGTTCCAGATCAGGCACTATCGAGCCTCTTCCAACCCAAGGGGGAGCGTCTCGTCGGCAGCCACTCGGTGTTCAAGCGCGCTAAAGGCGGCGTCGGGGTCGTAGTCCTGGTAGCGGCCCTTGCCGCGCTGGGCGGCAATCCATTGGTCGAACGTGGCGGGGACAATGCCCTCAGACGTGATTTGCTCTTTGGCCGCGCGGACCGCCAAATCGTTGGCGAATTCGTTCTTCACCTGGCCGGCATGGCCTCGGACCCACACCAATTGGGTTGAGTGGCGAGCCAGGGACGCGTGGAGGGCTTTCCACAGTTCGAGGTTTTCGATTGGGCCGCTTTTTCGGGTCCACCCGCGACCGACCCAACCCGGCAACCACACCCGGGCGCCCCGCACCAGGTACTCCGAGTCGGAAACGATCAACACGTCGAGCCGTTTCCCCTTAGCCGCCAGCAGTTGGAGAAGGGCGATCGCGCCGGCCAGGGCCATCCGATTGTTGGTCGTGGCGGGCGAGTGCTGATAGAACTCGCGGCGCTCGATGCCCTTCCCGGTCCGGACCTCGATGAGGCCTCCGGTACCACCAGGGTTGTCGCCCTCGCGTCCGTTGCCGAGGCAGCTCTCGTCGAGATGGGCCACCACGATCATCCCAGCACCTCGAACGCTTCAATGTGGCGGAGTTCGAAGACCATCTCGCGGCCGGTCATCGGGAGGAATCCCACGAACCTCTCGCCCTTGCCGGAGAGCTCGATCCGGCGGGCGACCACCACGAACTCGGTACCCCGGCGCGACAGGGCTACCCGCCGGCCTTCGCGGGCGGCGCGTTCGAGTTGATCCATCCGGGCGGGCGACCAATGAAATGTCACCCGGGAATAATAAGAGGTATTGGCTAGAGACCGCTGCCCCGGCCGACCTGAATCACTCCCGGACGGTTGGTGATAAAGCCGATGACCCGGTGGGTCGGGGTTTCGGCGAGCCGGAGTGCGTCCATCAGTCCTCGGATATTGGCCTCAGGAATGGTAATGAGGAGGCCGCCCGAGGTCTGGGCATCGGCCATGATTAACTGTTCCATGGGTGAGACGTCGTCGCCCCATTCGACGGTGACCGTCTCGAGATTGCGACGGGTACCGCCCGGCACCGCGCCTTGGGCCGCCAGTTCGACCGCCCCAGCCAGGATCGGAAGCCGGGCGACGTCGAGCTTGGCACCGACCTGACTGGCGTCGAGGATGTTTCGAAGGTGGCCGAGCAAGCCAAAGCCGGTCACGTCGGTTGCGGCGGTGGCGCCGTGGGCCACGGCGGCCCGGGCAGCCCGGTCGTTCAGGTGAGTCATCACCCGGACCGCTTCGTCCAGTTCGGACTCGTCGAGAATGCCCTTCTTGAGCGCGGTCGTCAGGATTCCGGTCCCGAGCGGTTTGGTGAGCACGATGAGATCGCCCGGTTTGGCCCCGGCGTTGGTGAGCATCCGGTCGGGATGGACGTCGCCGATGACGACCATGCCGAACTTGGGTTCGGGGTCGTCGATGGAGTGGCCGCCGAGGATCAAACAGCCGGCTTGTTTTGCGATCCGGGCGGCGCCGTCGAGCACCTCACCCAGCATGCTGAAGGGCACCTTGTCGCGGGGCCACCCCACTAGATTGAGCGCGAAGATCGGGGTCGCACCCATTGCGTAGATGTCGCTCAACGAGTTGGCGGCCGCGATGGCGCCCCAGGTGGCGGGGTCATCGACGATGGGCGTGAAAAAATCGACCGTGACCACGAGGGCTCGATCATCGGCAATCCGATAGACCGCGGCGTCGTCTCTTGAAGCGGCGTCGACTAATACGTTGGGATCGGTGATCCCGGGGACGTGACGCAGCACCTGCGCCAGCTCGGAGGGCCCGAGTTTACATGCTCAGCCAGCGCCGTGCGATAGCGAGGTGAGCCGGATTTTCGGACGTTGATCTCGGGATACATCACTCATGGTAGATCTCCTTCCGGTAGCAACTGCGTTCGTGTTCGGCCTGGCCCACGCGGTCGACGCCGACCATGCGATGGCGGTTTCGACCTTTGTCAGCGGGCGACCGACCTGGCCGCTCGCGGTCCGATTCGGAATCCGCTGGGGCATCGGCCATTCGATCGCGGTCTTGGCCGTTGGCACCCTGTTGTTGGCGTCGGGACTCAAGATCCCGCCCCGATTCGACTGGTGGGCCGAACGGGGCGTCGGCCTGATGCTGATCGGGATCGGCGCCGCCGCGTTGCTCCGCCGGCGGAACTTACACGTTCACCATTCAGGATCCCACGGCGACCACGCGCACCTCCACCTCCATCCCGGTGCGGCACCTTCACATCTCCATCCCCACTCGAGTCCGGCCCCACGGGCCCACGCCCATGGTGCCCGGGGTATCACGGCGGTCGGACTCCTCCACGGACTCGCCGGGACCAGCGGTGCCTTGGCCCTGATCCCAGTGACGTTGTCGGGCGATTGGCGGGCGGGGCTTTGGTACCTGATTTCCTTTTGTGCCGGTGTGACAATCGGGATGGCCGGTTTTGCGCTGATCCTTGCCACCGTCATCATGAAAGCGAACGGCCGATCGGTGGTATGGGGACGACGGATCGCGACCGGAGTCGCACTTGGGTCGGTGGTTACTGGCCTGGTCTGGCTGGTGCGGGCGGAGCGGTAACGACCCGTTCGAGAATCCGGAGGCCAATCAAGGCCCGCTCGTCGGCCGCCACGTTGCCGAAAGATCCATCCTCGCGTTGACGTTGGAGCAGGCCAGGTAGCGCCTGCTCCAAGATCGGCCCAACCAACGGATGATCGACCCGGCAGAGCCCCTCGAGGGCATTGAAGAAATCGACCTTCGGCCAGGTCCCGTCGCGAAGCTGCTGGTGTCCAACGAGACGGACCATCGCCTCCAGGGTTGGGCGCCAACGTTCTGGAGCGGCGGCCAGTGCTTCGATGGCGTTGAACGCCAAATCGGGCACCAGGAACTCACCCCAGGTTTCCCATTCGAGCTGGAGGTTGGCAAAACTATCGAGATGGCGCTGGACCGCAGGTTCGTGGGCCCGCCCGCCTCGGAGCACCGCAGTGAGCACAAAGCAACTTTGAGCGAACCGAGCCTGGGACTCAACCCGATACACCTTGCCGCTCGGCATCGAGATCGGAGCCGCTCGTTGCGACGCGGGCGCGGGGCTGAAAAACCCACCCACGAAATGCTCACAGACGCGATGGGCATGGCGGGCGGCGGTACACCCCTCTCCGAACGCACCTGGTCGGTTCGTCTCTGCGATCAACCAATCGAGGGGCTTGGTCAGGCGAGCGGCGGGGGCCTCAAGGTCGACGAGGTCGACAATGGCCAGGGCGGTCGCGAAGAAATCAGCGGCCCGTCCGTCGGGCCGGACGGTGGCCGCTATCGAACCGATCAACTGCTCGCGTAGAACGGCGTCGGAGGGAAACGCACGGCCGAACGTACGACGGGCCACCAGGGCGTGACGGGAGTTTCGCCGGCTGAAGTACGCAACAGTCCGAGCGAGGGCAGCGATGGGATCCAGATGCTACCGCTTCTTGCCGCCCTTTTTGGACTTCTTGGATTTCTTGGACTTGTTCGCCTTTTTGACCTTCTTAGCCTTGGCCACCTTCTTGACCTTGGTGGCCTTAACCCTGGTCTTTTTGGCCTTTTTTACCTTCTTGGTTGCAGCCTTGGCCTTCTTGGCCGGTTTGGCCTTTTTCGACTTGGCGGCGGCCTTAGCTTTGGGTCCGGCAGCCTTGGCTTTGGCGGCCTTGGCCTTGGGTTTGGCGGCAGCCTTGGGCTTGGGGCTCGTCTGCGGCTTTTTAGCCGACGGCGAAGCGACCGGGCTCGGGGCTGGCGGAGTGCGAACAATTGGGGCCATCGCCGGGGGACGGACCGGTTCGGTAAAGGCAGGCGGGGGAGGTACTTGCGGCGGCGACGACGGCATTGGCTCCATCCAGCCGGAGCCGGTCCAGCCCATGTCCATATCTCGGAAAGCCATGCAAATCCTCCCCAACGGCGGACGCGTTTTTGGTGGTCGGTTTGGCGACTGGGTCGCCGGGGTGCGGTACCGCCGTATATCTTGCACCACTTTCCAACTATGTGCAAGCTATGAGAGCGCTAACGCTGACCGAACACGGCGGAATGGACCGCCTGGCGGTTCAAGACGTGCCAACCCCGTCGATCGACGGCCCCGATCAGGTCCGAATCGCCGTCAAGGCGGCGGCTCTTAACCGATTGGATCTATTCATCTTAGGTGGACTTCCCGGGATCAAACTCAGCTTCCCTCACGTGGTGGGCACTGACGCCGCCGGGGTCGTCGACCAGGTCGGCTCGGCTGGGTCCGGCCTGACGGTCGGCGACCGTGTGGTGGTAAACCCCGGGGTGTCTTGTGGGGTCTGTTCGATGTGCCAGTCGGGCCAAGATCCGTTCTGCCGGAACTTCGGGATCCTTGGCGAACATCGGGCCGGCACGGTCGCGGAGTACCTCGTGGTCCCGGCGCGGAACGTCGTGCGGGTGAGTGAACGGCTCGATTGGGTCCAAGCGGCGGGGTTGCCGTTGGCGGCGCTCACAGCGTGGCGGATGGTGGTCACTCGGGCGCGGGTCCAAGCCGGCGAGACGGTCCTGATCTGGGGCATCGGCGGCGGGGTCTCCCTGGCCGCGCTCCAAATCGCCAAGCATCTAGAAGCCCGGGTGGTGGCGACCAGTTCGTCGGACACCAAACTGGATGCCGCCAAAGCGTTAGGCGCCGATGTGGTTCTCAACCACGGCACCCAGGATGTCGCCAAAGAGGTTCGGGCCCTGACCAAGGTGGGGGCGGACGTCGTGGTCGATTCCGTCGGGGAAAAGACCTGGGACAAATCGCTCAAGGCCCTCCGGATGGGCGGGCGACTGGTGACCTGCGGCGCCACCACCGGCCCGCACGTCCAAATCGACATCCGAAAGCTGTTCTGGTTCCAATGGACGATCATGGGCTCGACCATGGGGTCGGTTCCCGAATTTTCCGACATGATGGCGGTGGCCAACGCCGGGAAGATCGTTCCGCTGGTTGACACGGTGGTTTCGATGGAAGACGGGATCAAAGCCTATCAACGGCTGGAAAGCGGCGAACAGATGGGCAAGGTCGTGATCGAGGTGGCGTCATGAATCCGATTCTCGAACGCCTCGAGGCCGGCTTCAATCAGCTGGCGGCCATCCTACCGGCATTCTTCGGCGCCCTGTTGATCCTGGTGGCGGGGTACTTCATCGCGAGACTGATTGAGCGGGGCACGGACCGGGTGCTCAAACGGCTCAACTTCAACAAGATGGCCGACGCCGGTGGAATCTCAGAAGCGGTCGGGCGGACCGGCACTCGGCTCGACCCAATTCACGCGGTTGGTAAGCTGTTCTTCTGGCTGATGATGTTGGTGGTCATCTTGCTCGCGAGCGCCGCCCTGGGCCTCAGCAGCATCAACGAGATGTTCGGGACCATGCTGTCCTACATCCCGACCCTGTTTGCGGCGGTGATCATCGTGATCTTGGGGATGATCCTCGGCGAATTCGTCCGAGCCATCGTCCTGGCCTCGGCCGGCGGGGTGGAAGGGGTGCCGACGCTGGCGAAACTGGCCAAGGCGGCCGTGGTGGTGATCGCGGTCTTCATGGCGATGCAGCAGATGGGCGTCGCGGCCGAGATCATCACGGCGGCGTTTACCCTGATTCTCGGCGCCATCGCGCTGGCGGCCGGTTTGGCGTTCGGTATCGGCAACACCACCTTGGCCGGCGAAGTGACCCGGCGGTGGTACGAGGAACGGCGGGAGGAACGCCGGGAGCAGGAACGACGGAACGCCGAAATCGAAGCCCGCGAATCGGCCGAGGACGGCCAACCGTGATGAGCCCGGGGCTGATTTGGCTCGCCATGGCCATTTCTCCGGCTGGCGGGCCACCGGCGGCCGACACCCTGCCCCGCCAGGTAGCTGAGGCCCAGATCGCGGCTTTCAACCGCCGGGATCTCGACGGATTCATGGCGCTTTACGCCGACGACGCCGTGGTGGCCGAGTTTCCTTCAGGGAAAATATTGTGGCAGGGCAAGGCCGCGATCCGGGAACGGTACGACGCGATGTTCAAGGGCGGCAATGCTCCGACGGTCGCGGTCCCCACTCGGGTGGTGGACGGTCCGTTCGTGGTGGACTACGAAACCTGGCCGGCAAAACCGGGGGAGCGGGACCATGCCACTTGGATGTATGAGATACGGGGCGGGTTGATTCGGAGGGGCTGGACGATTCGGATGTAGGTGCTCGTCCGCCGCTTTACTGACGAACGAGCACTGTGGCGTCCCCGCGAGGACCACGCCCCGGATTGAGGACTAGACCGCCAACGGCACCTTCCGGGTCGGTTTCCCGGTCAGCGCGAACAACGCATTCGCGACCGCCGGACCGATCGGCGGAGTGCCCGGTTCGCCAACCCCGGTGGGCGTTTCGGTCGATGCGACCAGGTGGACCTCGACCGTCGGCATTTCCCGTTGCCTCAACACCCGGTACTTGTCGAAGTTGGTCGAGACCACCCGGCCCTTGTCGATCGCGATTTGGCCATAGAGCGCGGCCCCCAGGCCGAAGGCAATGGCGCCCTCCATTTGGGCCCGGACCACATCCGGATTGACCACGATCCCGCAGTCGACGGCGCAAACCACCCGGTGGACCCGAGGCTTGCCCCCTTCGAGCGAGACCTCAGCGACCTCGGCCACATAGGTATTGAACGATTTGTGGACCGCGATGCCGCGCGCCCGGCCGGCCGGAAGCGGAGTACCCCAGCCGGCCTTTTCGGCGGCCAGATTGAGGACTGCCAACCGGCGGGGGTCCTTAACCAGGAGCGCCCGCCGGAACTCAACCGGATCCTTGCCGGCCGCCTTCGCCAACTCATCGACGAACATCTCGACGGCGAAGGCCGTGTGAGTGTGCCCGACCGACCGCCACCACTGGACCGGGATTCCAACTTTCGCGAAGTGGGTATCGAAGAACCGGTTGGCAATCTCATAGGGGTGGTCGGAGGCGCCTTCGAACGAAGCCGAGTCCTTCCCGTCCGGCGGCATGAGCGGGGTGCCTTCCATGATCGATTGCCCCACGATCCGGTGCCACCAGGCCACTGGGTTGCCGGCGGCATCAAGCCCGCCTTTGATCCGGTGAAGAAAGGCGGGGCGGAAGTACCCAGCCGCCGTGTCATCCTCCCGGGTCCAGACCATCTTGACGGGGGCTCGGCCATCGATGGCTTTCGCGATGGTAGCCGCCTCGACGATGTAGTCGGATTTGGCGTTGGCCCGACGGCCAAAACTGCCCCCGGCATAGAGAGTGTTGATCTTGACCTGCTCCGGCTTCATCCCGAACACGCCGGCTACCGCCGCTTGATCGAAGGTCTGGAACTGATCACCGTTCCACACTTCCGCTCCGTCCCTCCGGAGGTGGACGACGCAATTCAACGGTTCCATCGAGGCGTGCGACAAATATGGAAACTCGTAAGTCGCTTCGACTGACTTAGCGGCGTTGCCGATCGCCGCCTCGGCGTCGCCTTCCTTGGCGATCTCGATCCCCGGCTTGCCGGCCAAGTCGCGGAATTGGGCCATGACTTCGGCGGTACCGAGTTTGTTGGCCGCCGAGGTGTCCCATTCGACCGTGAGCGCGGCGCGACCCTGACGAGCGGCCCAGAAGTGCTCGCCGAGAACAGCCACCCCGGTCGGAATCTGGACGACGTCGGTGACGCCGGGAACAGCCTTGGCCTTGGTGGCGTCGAACGATTTGACCGTGGCCCCGAACAGCGGCGGATGGGCGACCACCGCGGTCAGCAGCCCGGGAAGCTTGACGTCCTGGGTATAAGTCGCGGTGCCGGTGCTCTTCGGCTTGGCATCGACCCGGAGGGTGCCTTTTTCTTTTCCGATGTAGCGGAAATCCTTGGGGTCCTTGAGGGTGACGTTTTCCGGCACCGGCAGCGTGGCGGCAACGGCCACTAGGGTGCCGTAATCGGCCCGCCGATTGCTCTTGGCATGGACCACGACGCCCGGCTCGGTGGTGAGTTCGGCCGCCGAGACCCCCCACTGTTTCGCGGCGGCGGCCATCAAGACTGCGCGGGCGGTGGCGCCGGCCTTTCGGTGTTGCTCCCACGAATTGGCGATGGCGCTTGATCCGCCGGTGCCCTGCATCCCAAACGCCGTGTTGGCGTACTTCTTCGCGTCGGCGGGGGCGCCCTCGACCCGGACTCGACTCCAGTCGGCATCCATTTCGTCGGCAATGAGCGTGGCCAGACCGGTGTAGGCGCCCTGCCCCATCTCAAGGTGCTTCGAGAGCACGAGGACGTTGCCGTCCGTTCCGACTTGAATGAAGGCATTCGGTTCGAACAGGCCGGCTCCACCACCGACAGCCGGCGCGGCCGCATCCTTCGGCCCGCAACCAAAGGTCGTTACCAGCAGACCGCCACCCACCGCCATGCCGACTCGGACAAAGTCCCGCCGGCTTACCGTCGTTGGATTCGGAGTCATCTTAGGCCCTCTTCATTTCGGCCGCGCGGTGGATGGCGGCGCGGATCCGCTGATAGGTCCCGCACCGACAGATGTTGCCGTTCATGGCTTGATCGATGTCGGCGTCGGTTGGAGCGGGCTTCGATTCGAGCAACGCCACCGCCGACATGATCTGGCCGCTCTGGCAGTAGCCGCACTGGGGCACTTGGAGTTCGATCCAAGCCTGCTGGACCGGATGGCTGCCGTCGGCGGAGAGCCCCTCGATGGTGGTGACTTTCTTGGCGCCCACCGAAGACAGCGGCACCGAGCAGGATCGAACCGGAACGCCATCGAGATGCACGGTGCAGGCGCCGCACTGGGCAATCCCGCATCCGAACTTGGTTCCAGTCATGCCGAGGACGTCGCGAAGGACCCACAACAAGGGTGTGGTGGGATCGGCGGCGACTTCCTTTGCCTGGCCGTTGACGGTAATGGTGGCCATCGAATTCTCCGTGGGGGACGTATGGAGATTACCCGGCCGGAGCGGTTTCCGGAAGTCGCTACCGAGGGGGTGGTTGGTTGCCGTTGTCGATGTCGGCCGCGATCAGCCAACGCCCGGCCGGCCCCTTGCGGAGGGCCAGGACAAATTTGCCGACGTCGCCCTGATTCGGCGGATAGGTGTAGGCGCCGACGATGTAGCCGACGGTGTCATCGACCGCGAAGCCCAGCGCTCGAAGCCTGAGTTCTCCCCCGGCTGACGCGGCATACTGCTTTTCGATCGCCGGCCGGCCGCGAATCGGCGCCCGGTTGGCCGACATCACAAAGCCGTCCTCCGCAAAGAGGCCCGCCAGGGCCTTGCCATCCTTGGCCTTCCAGGCGGCCTCGTAGTCGCGGAGGACCCGATCCAGGTTCGCAGGCAGGGTTGCCGAGGGCAGCGGAGGCGGCGCGACCTGAGCCCGAACCGGGGCTCCGATAGTCATGGTCAGGCAAGCCAGGAATAAGAATGTTCGCATCAACGTTGCTCCGGTCGGCCGGGGCCTCGAAGGTAACGGTCGAAGAATCGGATCGCCCGCTTCGACTGGTCCAAACGGCTCGCCTCGGTCTGCACGGTGTGAGGCTCCGACGGGTAGTACATCACGTCGAAATCCTTGCCGAGTTCGATCAGTCGTTGGACCAGCCGGGCCGCGTCTTGGAAGTGGACGTTGTCATCGACCAGACCGTGCTCGATCAACAAATGATCCTTGAGGCCCTCGGCGTAGTAGATCGGACTCGACCGGCGATAGGCGGCCGTGTCTCGCTGTGGCAAACCGAGCACCCGGCTGGTCCATTCATCGCTGTAGTGGGCGTAATCGGTGACGGGCGCACGCGAGATCCCGGCCGCAAAGACACCGGGATACCGGAACTGGCTCATCAAGGTCATGAAGCCGCCGTATGACACCCCGTACATCCCGATTCGGGTCGAGTCGATTCCTTGCTTCTTGACCAGATAGCGGGCAGCCGCCACGGCGCCATCCACATCCTTGATGCCCATCGCGCCGGCAACATCGGTCCGATAAGCCTTGCCGAAGCCGGCCCCGCCGCGATAGTCGAAATCGAGCACCGTGTAGCCGGCCTCGAGCAAGTAGTGAAGGAACCCAACGTGGAGACCCCAGCCGTACACCGACCAGCCCCGGTGGGCAAACTGGCGATAGCCGCCCCCGTGCACATGAATGACCGCGGCCCGTTCCCGATTCGGTTTGGCCGGCCGGTAGAGGGCGGCCCAGACCGGTTTCCCATCGGGATGCGGGAACGAAACAATCTCGGGATCGACCAAGCGATGCCGGGCGAACGCCTCGGTCCCGCTCTGGGTGACCCGGCGCCCGGCGTCTTGCCCGGCCGCCTCGCGAACGAACAAATCCGGCAGCTTTGATGTCGTCGAATTGGTGATGGCAACCCGAATCCCATCCGGCGACAGGGCGCCGCTATTCCGGCCGTGACCCTGAGTGAGCGGCCGAAGCGGACCGCCGGCTGCCGGCATCAGGGCGAGATGATCGTCGGAGGGATCGGCCTGGCTGGTCTGAAGCAACCACTGGGTTTTGTCGCGGGACAGCGACGCCTCCCGAACCTCCCATGGCCCCTCGGTCAAGGGGCGGATGGTGCCATCCGGCTCGGCGAGATAGAGGTGACTCCACCCGCTTCGCTCGGAGGCGAACACGAATCGGTTGCCCGGGAGCCATTCCAGCAGGGCCGGCCCAAGGACGTAGTTGCTTTGAATCGGCGGACCGCCGATCCACCCGTCGTCGTGGTCGTGGGTCAGCACTTTGGTCGTGCCCGCGACCAAGTCGAGTTCGGCGATCCAGAGATCGTGATCGTCCTCGCCGACGAACTGGGCCACGACGCGGGTGCCCTCGAGATTCCAATACACCCCGTTCGGGACGGCCCGCTCCTGCCCTGATTCCGGGAGCACGATCCAGCGAACTTCGACGCTGTCGGGAGGCACCGCGTGATCCGTGGCCATGACACCGAGCCGGATCAGATCACGGGGTTCGCCGGTTTTGGACCGGGCGTCGTGGACTCTGCTGTATCCGCTCGGATCGAGATAATCGATGTATTGGGTCAGCGGCCGGCGGAGGTCTTTCGTGGTCGCCCGGAAGGTAAGGAAGCGTCCGTCCGGCGAGAGGTCGATGAGATCAATGAGGGTACCGGTTGGGACCGGAATCGCGATCGGCCGATCCGGCAATTGGCGGGCAAGGGCCGCGCGCCCATCGCGGATTCGATCGGACTCCCGGACGCTCGGGAATAGATCTCGTTGCTGCTGCGCGAGCCGGCGGGCGGCGTCGGTCACCGCCGGGTGGTCGACGGTGACCCGAGTGGCGACCGGCGCGAGACTCCCAGCGGCGAGGTCGTAGCGGTAGAGAGATTCGCCGGCTTCAAACTCGATCGCCCCGTCGGCCCTGGCAAACCGGAGTCTGGCCGCCGGACTCGTGAGGGTGGCGACTTTGCGGGCCTGGGCGCCATCAAAGAGGTAGACCGAGTTGCCCTGGGCCCATGTGGCGCTCGTGCCGGAGCGGCTCCAGGCCACCGTTGCGCCGGGCACCTGGCCCAGGTCTCGCGCGCCGACCGGTTCGGCCCAACGCCCGGACGAGTCGGCCCGAAACCAGGGGTCGGCTTCGGGCAGATCATTGGATTTCGGATTGGCGTTCCACCGGAAGTAGACCACCGAGCCGTCGGGGGCCCAGCGAACGTCTCGGACCCCAAGTCCGAGCCAGCGGTCGTTGCGAGACACGTCTTCGATCGTCAGAGGCACTCGGGCCACCGCCGAGACGGCGGACTGCCGAATCGGGGTCGGTGCCCGGCTCCCTTGTTGGAGCAGGAGCAGGGGCCCGACCAGCACCAAGGCAGTGATCATGTCAAAGGGCCTAACGTTGGGTCGTGGGCGCCGGCGCGGTGGGGAGTCGGAGTTCCATCAGGCGCACCCCGCCTTTGAATTGCTGGGCCAGAAGCACGGCGTCCCGTCCCGCAGCGATGATGAGGCCGGGTCCGATTGTGGTAAACACTCTGGCGAGGGCGCCGACCGTATCGACCACGTGGTATCGGCGAATTGAATCGGCCGCCATCTTGGACTTCCGAAGCCAGACGAACCCGTCTGCGCCCGGGAAGCCCCGTTCAAACGGCGGCCGGAGCGGCGCAAAGGGCAGTTTCTCCGCCATGCCCCGAAGGTCCTCAGGAAACGACTGAATGTACTGTTCCCGATCAGGACGCTTGACCTCGAGCACCGGG
>JAYVJS010000668.1:0-2662 GCA_043769075.1 Gemmatimonadota bacterium
CCCCGGTCAGGGTAGGACCGTCAGGAAAATCAGGCCGGCCGCCGGAAAGGTCCCCGACAATCTCCCCGACATTTCGCGTTGCCCCCACCCAGCCCTAGCCGGACCGTCCGGTTGGGCCGATACTATGGCTTGCCCAAAGGAGTCCGCTTTCCCCTCTCAGGGTTAGCCGGGCCGACCTCGCCACCAAGTTAGGACCTAGGATGACCAGAATTCGCTCCACAGTGGCCGTGCTCAGCCAGTTGCTGGTTCTCGGCAGCTGTGGATCCGAACCGAGTGCGCCGCCACCTCCACCTCCTCCCCCGGCGGTCGTCTCGGTTGCGGTGACTCCGGCCTCCGGAACCGTTGAAGTCGGTAAGACGATCCAACTCGCGGCCGTACCGAAGGATGGGGGTGGCAATACCCTCGATCGCCCAGTGAGCTGGTCGTCATCGAGCGAGAGCGCCGCCACTGTCTCTTCGTCTGGGTTGGTGACTGGCCTAGCTCCGGGTGTGGTCACGATCTCGGCGGTGTCCCAGAGCGTGGCCGGCACCGCGAGCGTCACGGTCATCCTTCCGCCGGTCGCTACGGTCACGATAACACCATCGACCATGAGACTCGTTGTCCGAGAATCTGGGCCACTGACGGCCACGCTGAAGGACGCGGCCGGGAATCCAATCAGCGGCCGGACCGTCGTTTGGGCGGCCACACCATTGGCTGTCGCCACGGTGTCTGGCACGGGACTCGTGACCGGTCTTCTTCCAGGAACGGCCACGGTCACGGCAACCAGTGAAGGAAAATCGGCGACGGCCTCGATAACTGTTGTCGCAGGCGCGCCCTCCAAACTCGTTCTCACCACCAGCGCCGCCCGCGCCTCGCGGGGTCGGGCCTTCGGGACGCAACCGGTCGTGTCGATCCGGGATCAGTCAGGCAACCTCATCAGTGACGACAACACCACCGTGGTAACGATGACAGTGGGGACCGGGACCACCACCGTCGGCGGAGCCTCGGTGGGCTCGGTCGCCGGCGTTGCTGCCTTCAAGACGGCGGGCGTCAACGGGACGACGGGTTCAGCCTATGCCCTCACGTTCACTGCGGCCGGGTTGATTGCGGCGACGCAATCGATCGTCCTTGAGCCAATCTCGTTCGAAACCGGAACCCGCATCGTCGGGCCCGAAGCCCCCGCCGGGCTGTACCGAAGCCTGAACGGTCAGACGACGTCTTGCTATTGGGAGCGGCTGAGCGGCTTCGGAGGAAGCCTGGCCGAGATCATCGCGAACGATCTCGGCCACGGGCCGCGAATCGTCGCCATCGCTGCCACCGACAAGGGATTCTCATCCTCGAGGTGTGGCGCGTGGACCGAGATCACCGGGCCATCGACAAGTAGTCCGACGGCGGATTTCATCGAAGGCGTGTACACAGTCGGAAGCGATCTTGCACCAGGGACGTGGCGGTCGAGCGGATCGGGGGCTTCTTGTTACTGGGCTCGATTGCGGGGCTTCAGTGGAACCCTGGACGACATCGAAGCTAACAACCTTGGCGCTGAACCAGCGATCGTGGCGATTGCGCCGACGGACATTGGGTTCGAAACAAGTAGGTGCGGGGCCTGGAAGAAGATCAACTAGTGGACTGTAGGCCCGTTGTTCTGGGGGCCTAGGAGGACGTCCGGGGCTCGGGCGGCTCCGAAGCTCGCGTTAGACCGCGTCGCCGGCGCCACCGAGCGCCGGTGCCGTTTCAGGGCTCGGATTTTCCCCACTCCCCATCTTGCCGACATGACCCCCTACCGGCTCGGCCAGCTCTTCGTCCGCGTCAACCGCCACCACGACGCCGCAGTCTACGACTTCGCCCGGACGTTGGTCATTCCGGACGAGTGCGTGGCCGCCTTCCTCGAGGCCACGGCCGAACTCGCCGATCGCCAGACCGATACGGCGCCGGCCGATAGCTGGCTCCGTATCGTCGAGCAGGCGGCCGATATGGTCGGGCTCGAGGTGGCGGAGCCGGCGGACGGCGATCAGGCCGGCGCGCCGGGGCCGGGGCAGGCTGCCCTGGTAGGGGCCGAGGTGTCACCGGATTGGAACCGGGCCGGTCATCCATCGGCGTCACGCTTGTATCCGGATGGCCGGCGAAGGCTTGGCGGCCAGTGGCCGGATCGCAGACCGGATCGAATCAAACTGGCTGCTGAGATTCTCGGCGCCGATGAGAGGGGCCATGAGCTGCGACGGCGTCGCGGCAAAATACTTCGGATCCACTAAACCCGCTTCGCCGAGATCATCCGTCCAGCGGATCGAGATCACCGCCTTGGCGGCCTTCCAGCCCGCATACTGGTTGCTGTCCCTCGCTGTTCCGAACTTCAGCTCCACTTTGGATACGGCGATGATGCCCTGAAGGGCTTCAAACGGGCCAAGCCGGATGAGTTCTTGGCCATCGTAGATCGGCGTGATCGGAACCTCGACGTCGTCGATCCACAACTGTACGCGAACGCACGCCATCACGGTTCGTGGGCTTCTGTTCGCGATTGCGGCCAGCAACCTGAGCCACCCTCCCTCCGACGGCCACTCGAGGCCACAGTGGATCAGCGTGGGCTCGTCGCGATGGGCGGCCCGGTAGGTATGGTAGGTGTACCAGACGATGGCGATGAGAGTCAGCGTCAGAACGGCGAGGCTCGGGTCGTAGCGCCCGGCGGCGT
>JAYVJS010000669.1:0-9893 GCA_043769075.1 Gemmatimonadota bacterium
GGCGGTGTCCGGCTCGGCGGAATTAGTCTCCAACCCACATTCAAACGCCAGCGATTGATAGACCAGAAAGAACCGATACGGCCTGGTGCTATAGCCTCGTACTTCCATGACCTTCAAGTCACCGGTGAAGGTCGGTTTCGACGCCGCCCGATCGAAGCCGACCTTGCCGGTGTGTTGGCTCCCGGTCAGCGTGTAGGTGCCGCCCGCATCGATGACGATGTTGCCGAAGAACGCCTGCATGATCATCACTGGAGGCAACGCCATCTGCGGCACCGCCCGCTCGCCGCGGGCTAGCGGAGGCAACCCGTTCGCTTTCCGCCAATCCGGATCACGGGGATCGGACGCGGCGGGCGGCACGCTGCTCGTCGTAAAACAACGATAGCTGCCCGGCTTGAGGGGACCCTGTTGGGCCAACGCTTGAGTCGTGATGGCGGAGAGAAATGCGGTAGCGAAGACCGCGGATCGAGACCACCAAAGGGGTGCCATTCCGAAAACCTACACCCAAAGCCTCACTCGCGCTGCTCCACCCACCGGCCGTTCTGCATCACCCCTTCGACCCGGCGCATCGCACCGATGTCCTGGTCCGGCCGGCCCGAGATCAGCACCAAGTCGGCCACCTTGCCAACCGCCACGCTGCCAAGCCGGTCGGCAACTCGAAAAAACCGGGCATTCTCGAGCGTGGCGGCCCGGATCACCTCGAGCGGGGTCAGGCCTGCCTCGACCAAGAGTTCCATCTCCCGTTGATAGGCAAAGCCCCGCTCGGCGTGGGGAACCGAGGAATGCGACCCCACCACCACACTGACCCCCGCCCGGCGGGCCATACCGGTCAGCGCGAGCATTTGTTGGAACCCCCGGATGTGAGCCGAATCGGCCCCCGGATCGCCGGCCCGGCTCTCGAACACCGCGAGGGTCGGTGAAAGAAAGACGCCTCGGTCTCTGATCAGCGTCAGCAAGCGGCGGGTCGGGTCGGTGGCGAGGTCGAGCCGGCTGAACACCTGGTAGCGGCCGTCGCGGCGGGCGTCGTTGTTCTGGAGCACCGACTGGCGGTACCGCTCAGCCTCCCGCGGTGGCAGCAAGGCGGTGCCTAACGATGTGATGTGCTCGATGCCGTCGATCCCCGTCCCGATCGCGACTCGGGCGTCAACGATTTCAAGGTGGGAGGTGACTGGAACCCCGCGGGCGTGGGCGGCCTCCGTGGCCACCGCCATCAGACTCGGCGGGAGCCGAAAGTAGACCTTGATGACCGAGGCACCCTGGTCGATGAATCGGTTCACGGCCGCACGGGTTTCCGCGGCGTCTCGCACGAGATAGGAGTCTTCCGGATACGCGGGGGGCGCCTGATCGAGATGGGGCCCGGCGAGGAACAGCCGAGGCAAAGGACCGGTCGAGGCGCGGACGCTGTCGTAGGCCTCGATCCAAGCGCCCGGGTCGCGAACTGAAGTGACGCCGTGGCGGAGGTAGAGGGCCGGGAGGCCTTGGTCACCGTCGAGATGGAAATGGGCGTCGATCAGGCCGGGCAAGAGCGACATCCCAGCGCCGTCGACGACCTTGGCGCCTGGGGGAATGGTTACCGCGCCCCGCCGGCCGACCGCCGCGATCCTGCCTCCCCGGACAACGACCGCCGCGTCGAGGACCGGCGCCCCGCCCCGCCCGTCGATCAATGTCGCCCCAACGATGGCCACGGTTTCGGTTGTGCGGGCCGTCGGCGGGTTGATCTCTCGAACCTGGGCCCGAAGCGGCGCCACCGGGGCCTGAAGCAGGAGGGCTAGAACCAGCAAATGTTGGGTATCAAGCGAACTGTAGAGAGCCATGCGGGGAATCTACCGCCTACCCGACAGGCCTGGTTCCCGGTAACTCAACGTTTCGCGGCCGGTAGAACCCCGTTGACGATCAAGTCGAGGCCGTTAAGTGACAACTGCGGCGCCGCCTCGCCAGCCCCGCGCCATTCCGTCGTGACCACCACCACCATCGCCTTGGCTGGGACCACAAAGACGAACTGACCCCCATACCCCCATGCAAAGAATCCGTCGCCGTGCGGAGTCCGGGCCACCCACCAGAGGTAGCCATAGCCGTACTGGCTCAAGGCCGGGTTCGACCAGGTCCCGAAGGACTGGGCCACCGCCGCGTCCCGGTAGCTCCCCTCGAATACTCGGACCGGGCCGGTCGACCCACCGGCCAACCACAGGGCCCCGATCTTGGCGAGGTCGCGGGGCCTGAGATCGATCCCGGCGCCGCCGTTAGGCGAACCATCGGCAAGGATTTCCCACCGGACCCGGCTAATTCCGAGCGGCCTAAACAACGCCTCGGCGGCAAAGGCTTCGAGCGGCCGCGCGATGGCCGCGGTCAGGGCCACCGAGAGGAGATGCACCGCGGCCGAGTTATAGGTAAAGCTTGCGCCGGGCGTTGTGGCCAAGGGCCGGGCCAAGAGATATCCGACCGGATCAGGCGAACCGGCCCAGGCGTTGTATTCGGCCACCCCGTCTTCGTTCCACCGGAAGCCGCCCGACATCGTGATAAGCTGGCGGATGGTGATGGCCCCACTGGCCGGCGTTAGGCCGGCGGCATGGGGCGCCGGGATATATAAGGACAGCGGGGCCTCGAGGGTCGGGACGATGCCCTGGCGGGCGGCGGCGCCGACCAGGGTCGAGAGGACGCTCTTGGTGACCGAGCGGACATCGTTCAAGCTGTCGCGATGATTGCCGTTGAAGTATTCCTCGACCACCAAGGTTCCATTTCGGACCACCAGCAAGCTGAGAATCCTGGGGAGAGTCTTGGCCTTCGAGACGGCCGAGCGGATTGTCCCGGCGTCGAGGTCTTGGGCCGCCGGTGTCGCAACCGGCCACTCGGCGGCGAGGTCGGTGATCGGCCCGGGGCCTACGGCCGGGTCGGTGCAGGCGGTCGTAAGCCAGAGGGCGGCCGCGGCGGTCGGGACCCGCCAGTGTCGTAACGGGACCCAACCTCGCGGCCGACTGATCATTGCGGTTCGCGTTAGGCGGACGGGGCGTCCATCCCGCCCCAGAGGTTCATGGTGCCGAGCTCCTCGCGGCCGCAGGCCTTGAGGTAGAGGAAGAGCTGGGTCCGGTACGCCACGCACCCGCCCAGGACCCAAGCCACCAGCCACGCTCCCCGGCTCGTCGGCGGTCCGAACAAGCTGATCTCGGTCCGAAAATCCGCGTCAGCGACGGAACCGAGCGCTGCGGCGTAGGCGGCCGAGTGGGCCGCGATGGCCGCCTTGGCCTGAGCGAGCGTCATCTTCTTGGTGGCTTCCTCGGCGACGCCCCAAGCGGCCTCATCGAACTTGCCCGCAGCGGCGGCGACCACCATGTTCGGCCCCATCATCGTGAGGTAGCGCAACAACTCGATCGTGCTCCGTTGCTTCGGAGTGGGCCGGTAGTCGATCTTGGCCGGATCGATCTTATCGGCTAGGTGGAGGAGGATCCGGCTTTCGTTTTGGAGCGCTGCGATCAGCTCCGGCTTCGTGAGGACCATATTGAATTCCGAAGGAAGGGAGACGATAACCTAGCCCTGGTTAGCGGAATACGCGAAACCGTTCCGAGCGCCGAGCGCCGAGCGCCGAGCCCTAGACCGTCTCAAAACCGAGCGGCGCCGCGTTGGCCCGCGGTCGCGTCATCGCGGGGATAGATTGGGAGGATCGGGAAGGGAGGCGGGTCATGAATCCGAAGCGAATCCTCATCGGCGGTCTCGTGGCTGGGCTGATCATCAATGCCAGCGCCGTCGTCATGGTACCCCTCGTCGGACACCAGATGGACGAGGCGCTCAGGGCCCGCAACTTGCCGCCCATGGGTAGCGGCGCCATGATGTTCGTCGGGGTGATGTCGCTCGTCCTTGGTGTTGCTCTGATCTGGTTGTACGCCGCTGTTCGCCCGAGATTCGGACCCGGTCCGAAGACGGCGGTCATCGTGTCGGTGCTCGTCTGGTTTCTGGCGTACTTCTTTGGCAACGTATCGAACGTCGTGTTCGGCTTCATGCCGGTCCGGTTGACTGTGGTCGGGACGGTCTGGGGCCTCGTGGAGTTGGTGGTGGCCGGCCAAGTTGGCGCGCGCCTGTACCACGAGGATGCACCCGTTTCGCCACAGCCGTAGTCCACAGGATCGAGGAGCGGGACGGGGGTCGGCCGCCTCAGTGCTGCTCGGACAAAGGTGATTACATTGTGATTACACCTCACCGATGGCTGTCCATGAAGTCAAAGGCCCGCATCGTCCGGGTCGGCAACTCCCGCGGCGTCCGGATCCCCAGGGCCCTCCTCGAGGAGGCCGGCCTGACCGAGGACGTGGAACTCGACGCTCGCGCCGGCGCCATCACCATCCGGCCTGCCCGCGCCGTCCGCGCCGGGTGGGCGGAGGCCGCCGCTCGGCTGGCTGGCGAGGAATCCGGCCTGCTCGACCCACCCGGCCCCTCCAACTTTGACGAGACCGAGTGGAGGTGGGAGTGACGCCGGTCCGCCGAGGGGAGGTCTTCCTCGTGGCCCTGGAGCCGAGCCGCGGACGGGAAATCCGGAAGACCCGCCCGTGTCTGATCATCTCGCCCGACCAACTCAACGGGGCGCTCGGCGCATTCCTCGTCGCCCCCCTCACCACCGGATCGCAACCCTACCCCTTCCGGGTGGCGTGCCGGTTCGGGGGAAAGCAGGGACATGTCGTACTCGACCAGATCCGCGCCGTGGACCGGAGCCGGTTGGTCCGCCGCCTCGGAGCCGTGGGCCGGCCGGTTCTGACCACGGCGCTCAAGACCCTGCAGGAGATGTTCACGGAGTAGCGGCCTGGCGGATCGGAGGGCGACCGGGTCTCGGTTTGCAACGTTTGAGAGGGTCCCTACGTCAGATGCTAATCATGGCGACCCCGCCGCTCCGACGATCCTGGCCCATCACCCTCCCCACCGTCCACTGGGCCGGCCTGCTGGTGCTCGCGACCGTGGCTGGGTTCATCGTCGTCACCGCCCTGCCCCGGGCAGTTGATCTTCTCGCGCTGGCGCCGTCGGAGCTGACCGTCCGCCCGTGGACTTTGCTCAGCTATCCATTCGTCCATACCGGTCCGCTCCCGCTCTTGCTCAACCTGGCCGCCTTGGTGCTGCTGGCTCCCGGGCTTGAACGGAGCGGCGGCGGTGCCCGGCTCTTGGCCTGGTTCGGCGCCGGTACGCTGGCGGGCGGCGCGATCTCCCTGCTTCAACCGGCGGCCCCGCTGCTCGGCAGCGGCCCAGCCCTCCTCGGCGTCGCGATGGGATTGGCGTGGCGTGGCCCTGATGAGGTGACGCACTCACCCCTCGGCGCCATGGGCCGGTGGCTGGGGACGGCGCTCGCCGCCGCCGCCCTGCTGCCCGGGGTGACGGCGAGCCCGGATGGCACCTTCCGGTTTGCGCTGATCGGAGCGCTGGTCGCGACCGCCCTGGTCATGGGACGGTCGGGGAAGCCGGCCGTGGAGCGGCGGATCGAGCTACCGAACTCGCACTACAATCCGCCCGGCGTCCACCACGAGGTCCGGGTGACAACCCCGTGGGACGTGATCGACTTGGACGCGCTCCACGAGGCGAACCGCGCGGGAGTCGAGGTCCTGCTCCACCGCGCCAGGGAACTTGGGCCCACCCATCTCAGTCCGGCGGACCGGGAGTTGCTCGATCGGATGGCCACCGCGGCCAGACGAACGGCCGAGGGAGCCCGAGCGCTGGAGTAGCCGCTGAATCGAGGGAGACTCGTTCTGACTCAACTCGGCGGCGATGATCCGGTTGTGCAGCATGATGGACACGGTCAGGACCAGGAACGTTAGGCCGACATTACCAGACCCGATTGACCCCGTATTGGTCGAGCAGAGTGTCGTTACTGATGAGCGCGAGGCCTTCGGCCTGGGCTTGGGCGATGAGCATCCGGTCCCACGGATCCTGATGATGTTCGGGGAGCCAGCCGGCTTGTTGGGCATGAGCCGTTGTGATGTCGAGCGGCAGGAACCCCTGCCCGAGGATGGCCGCGAGCACGTCGGCGGCCACGTCCGCCGCGCCCGGGAGCCGGCCGAGCCGCGCTTTGGTGGTCAGCTCCCAGGTGGTGGCCGCGCTGATGTGGACGATCGTGGTGGGGCGGGCGATGACCGCGCGGGCCCGCCGGGACAGCCGCCGGTCGCCGTCGAGCCACCAGAGGAAGGCGTGGGTGTCGACGAGGACCCTCATCCCTGCCCGTACCATTGCCGCAGGTCGGCGGGAGTTAGCGGCTCGAAGAAGGCTTTGGTAGTCCGGGCCCGGCCCTTCATGGCACCGAACTGGCGCCGGGGGGTGGGAACGGACAGGGGCACGAGCCGCACGGCGGGGACCTTGCCTCGGGCGATGATGATTTCCTCGCCCTTGAGGGCCCGCTCGATGAGCTGCGAGAGCGTGGACTTGGCTCGGTGAACGGTAATGGTGGCCATTCGCATATCCGGGAATCTATTAGCTAATCAGTCTAGCTACATGACCCAATTTACGCGATTGACCCAAGAGCAAGTCGAGCCTCCCGGGGACTAGGACTCGGCGCGGAGCGGGACCCGCGCTCCCCGTCGAGGGGATCTGGGCTCGGATCTGGGCGCCGCTCGGCGGTCAGGCCTTCTGATCGGCATGTTTCCGTGGACGACCACCCCGCCGGCCGTTGCGCCTGGCCGCTGCACTCTTGGCGGCCGACCGAGCCGACCCCCCGGCGGCCCCGGCGGCCCGAAGCAGAACGCCCGAACCGAGCGCGAGGCGGGCCAGGCTCGCGACCGAGACGTGAACGTCGAGGGCCTCCCAGTGAAGCCCAACCCCACCCGGGCCGACGCTCACATCGGCGAGGTCCCGGGCGTCCGCGCCGCGGAGCGCGTCGACCAAATCAACCGGAATTGCCAACAACGCCCCGTTGGTCAGCGCAATGGCGACGTGGCCATGCCGGCGATCAAATCGGACGGCACTGGCGTGCGGCACCGTTCGCCGGAGCCGCGCCGTCCGACGCCGTGCGGCGGCGATCTGTCGCAGGAGTTCGGTGTCACTCACCCTCTTGCCCATGCACGGACCTCCAAACCCGAAGGAGTAGATCATGATGATGCTCGGCCAGCCGAAACGCCGCCGCCGCATCCCCGTCCTTCATCCCGTAAACCGCCCACACTCTGGCTGGGCGGGCTCCAATCGCGAGTCGTATCACGACGAGCCCGGTCGCCCCGAACCCCACGTGAACGTGGGGCGGCGGATGCTCGCGGGGAGGCCCATAGATCATGAACCGGAAGCCGTTCACGCGAAGGACCGTCGGCATTGATAGATTAACCTAAGCGTTGGGTTTTTGGAAGCGAGCGGTTCCCCGGCCGCTCTCCGCTGCAGCAGCGACCAGGACTGGGACGCCAGATCCACAATCCCTTCGATTCAGCGACAAGGTAGGGCGGGTGCCCTCCAACCACATAACCAAAGAAGCGCGAAACGGTGGTCGGGCCTCAGAGGTCAGTCGACGGTGGCAACGTTGGGCGGTCTGCGGCTGGCCGCCACTATGAGTACCCCAAGAGGACCTGCGGGCGACGCAACGTCAGCAGCTGATTGACAAGCTGCGGTCGCGGGTCCAAGCTTGGGCTCGGCCCCCAACGGACTCGGCATCATGAGCATCATCAGGCAAACCGTTGGGCGGCTGGTCGCCCGCTTTGGGTTCGGGCTCGCCATCGTGGCGCTGGTGGGATGCCGGCGGGGACAGGATTCCCGGGTCGCTCCGCCGGCGGCGACAACAGTCGCGGCGGCCGACACTGCGTCACCGGCCGACTCATCGATCGGGTTTGATTGGCCGGTTCCGTCGGGATGGGGTCAGGAGTCGATCCCCTTCCCGCTCGGCTTTGCGCCGGACCTGCCCTATCGCGGCATGGAAGAGCTACGGTTCGCACCCGGCTGGGCCAAACCCGGCCAACCCGACTATTGGTCGTACGACATGGTGTGGTGGCTCACCGAGAAACCGGCGTTCGACGCCGCGACAATCGGCGCGGCGATGACGAGGTACTTCCGGGGATTGTCGGAGACGGTCGGGGGTGCCAAGTACAAGATCGACCCAAGTCGATTCCGGGCCGAACTCGCTGGAGACAGCACCTCCCGGCGGCTGACCGGCCGGATCTACAGCATGGACGCATTCAAGACGGGACTGCCGATCGTGCTGAATGCGGTCATCGAGCTCCGCGAGTGCGTGAAGGCGGGACGCCACGCGGTGACGTTCATGCTGTCGCCCCGGGTGCCGACCGATTCCGATTCCGTCTGGCGCGCATTGCGGTCGACGGCCCGGGCGTTCGCCTGCGAACCGGCCGCCCGCCGTTGACGGCGGAGGGCTTCCTCTGACCGCGGTATCACCGATGGAGACGCGCTCGTGACCGACCTACTGTCCCGCCCCTGGCCGTGGTATGTGGCCGGGCCCTTGATCGGCCTCATGGTCCCACTGCTCCTTAAGCTTGGCGGCAAACCGTTCGGGATCTCATCGTCGCTCCGACACCTCTGCGCCGCCTGTCTCCCCGGCAACATCCCCTTCTTCCAGTATGACTGGCGGCGAGAGTCGTGGCTGCTCGTGCTTGCCGGCGGCATCCTCCTCGGCGGGATCCTGGGCGGCACCGTCTTCGCCAATCCCGAACCGATCAAGCTGTCCGCCGCGGCCCTGGCGGACCTCGAGCGGTTCGGGATCACCACGGGCGGGCTCCATCCCGACACTCTGTTCAACTTTGCCGCCCTCGGCACATTGCGCGGGTTCATCCTCATCGTGGTCGGCGGCTTCCTGGTCGGATTCGGGACCCGGTACGCCGGCGGGTGCACCTCGGGCCATGCGATCATGGGCATGGCCAACCTCCAGTGGCCATCGCTGGTGGCAACCTGCAGCTTCTTCGCGGGAGGCCTCCTGGTTGCCTGGTTCGTGCTGCCCGCGGTGCTGGCCCTGTGAGCGCGCCGTCCGCCGCCCCGCGCCCTGGCCTGGCGCTCTGGCCCTACTTCCTGGCCGGCACCTGGTTCGGGTTCGTGATCGTCAAGGCCGAAGCGGTGAGCTGGTTTCGGATCCAGGAGATGTTCCGGTTCCAGTCGTTCCACATGTACGGCACCATCATGAGCGCCGTGGTGGTGGGGATGGTGTCGATCCAGATGCTCCGCCGCACCGGGGCTCGTACGGCCTCGGGCCAGCCGATCGTCGTGGAAGGCAAGCCCTTCACCAAGGGGACGATCATCGGCGGGGTCGTGTTCGGCTTCGGGTGGGCCCTCACCGGCGCCTGTCCCGGACCTCTATATGCGCTGGTGGGCGGCGGTGTGCCGGTGATGGCGGTGAGTCTCCTCGCGGCGGTGGCCGGCACCTGGACCTACGGGCTGGTGCGCGACCGGCTGCCGCATTGACCGGCGTCATCCATCGCCTGGGTTCAACAACTGCTCGAAGAACGCCCCGATCTTGTTGGCCCGGTCGACAAAATGAAGTTCCAAGATCCAGTGTCTTTTGTTGCCATTCTTGTCGAGTTGTAGGATGTCGGTGTGATTATCCGGGTGGACGTCCAAGCACAGATCGTTCGGGTCGTCGGGTTGCTCGTGCGGAAACTTACCGAGAATGTGTCCCGCGATGGCGTTGCCAAATTCGTAGCCGTAGCGCTTCGCAAGCTCCGTGGCGTAGCGGAAGAATTCTGCGCCGGTGAGCGCATCTTGGCGAGCGTACCAGGCATTGCCATCGTGCCACGCGGATTCGACATCGTTCTTGATCTTGTTCTTTTGGGCGTCGTTGCCCAGCACATATGTCCTTCCGAGGTCAGCCTCCCAGCCATCAAAGACTGGGTGGAAATCGAAGAACAGAATGTCGCCGTCACGGATGGCAAGGTCTGGCGGGTCCGCGAGGTAGGGTTGTAGGGTATTGATGCCGGTCCTGACAATTTTCTTGCCCCAATGGCTGGTGGCGCCGAATT
>JAYVJS010000670.1:0-7263 GCA_043769075.1 Gemmatimonadota bacterium
TTCGAGGGCTTTGCCTGTCCAGTGTGCGCCGACCGAGGCCTCGATCCGGGCTTGGCCAACGAGGCCCGGGGTAATCGCTACGTATTGGCGACGCTGGGCAAGGTGATTCCCAAGACCGGCCTCTCGATCGGCGGCAGCGCCTCATGGGCCGGCCTCCACGGCATCCAGAGCATCGATCAAGTGTACGCCGGCGGTGCCCGGATCAACCCCGACGGCTCCGCGGTCGATCTTCGACTCAGTGTGCTCAAGGAATGGACCGGGCGTCGCTCCTTGACCGCGCTCCTGCTCCACAATCGATTCAACGTCACCCAAACCGTGCTCTATCTCGACCCGTTCTGGGATCCCGCCGCCCAGACCCAAAAACTTCGCCCCCGGATCGAGGACAATGTCGAGCAGAGCCGGACTTGGGGGCTCCATCTCGAGTACGTCTATCCCCTCACATCGCCGGGCTGGCGGGTCGGCTGGGTTGCCACCACCAATCTCAAGTCTCACCCCAAGATCCCGACCTATCGAATCCCGGATGTAGTCCAAAGCATTTGGGGCGACCCGGGGCATTCCCAAGCCTTCAACCTCGGAGTCGGCCTGGCCAGGAGCCGTGGAGGCACGACGTTAGGCGCCGACCTCATTTACGAGCCGATCTGGAGCCACACCTGGGCCGACGCCGAGGCACCGATCGGGACGGCGGGCGGCGGTATGCTCGCGACCGGCGAGAAGACCGTCGAGAACTGGTTCCGGTTCTCGAACGCAATAGCCCGCTTTGGGTTTGCCCACGAGTTTCAGGCCGAGGAGGGCCGGTCAACTACGGTCCGATTCGGCCTCGCCGCCCACAGTATCAGCTACTCGATGTCCCAGAAGGACCACGTCCAGTCGAGCGCCCGGGGCCTCCGCGATGGGTGGACCGAGTGGACCCCCACTTGGGGTGTGGGCGTCCGTTTTACCGGCTGGGAACTCCACTATCGGGGCAGTGTCACTGGAACCGAGTTGCTCCGGATCGGCCGCGGCGACGACGTAACCCTGGTCGATGCAGGGGGCGGCGGCAACATCCTGGCTCCGACCACCCGGGCCGGCGGACTTGAGGCCTTGCGAGTAACGACCCACCAGATCTCGGTGTCGGTGCCGATCCGCTGACCCTTCGCGGCTTGGCGCTAGATTCCCTGGATGGGCAACCTGCGCCACTATCCGCGATTCTTGACTGACTTACTCCGCTACCGGCAAGCGCCGGGAGCCGAGCCGTGGTCGAGTCTTTCGATTCGGCCGATGCTCGAGGACCGCACCGCCACGACGAGCTTCGATGCTCATTATGTCTACCAGGGCACCTGGGCCCTTCGCCACCTGGCTCTTAGCCGGCCGGCACAACACGTCGACGTCGGGTCACAGATCAGTTGGGTTGCCTGCGTTGCCGCGTTGACGAAGGTGACCTTCATCGATGTCCGGCCGTTCACCGGCTCCCTCGCCAACCTCGAGTCGCGGTCCGGCACGGTACTGGCCCTTCCGTTTGCCGACCAAGAGGTCGATTCGCTCTCCTGCCTTCACGTCGTCGAGCACGTTGGTTTAGGGCGGTACGGCGACCCGATCGATCCCCTCGGCACCCGGAAAGCGGTCGCGGAGCTCGGCCGGGTGGTGGCTCCTCAAGGCCGGCTCTACTTGTCCTTGCCGGTCGGGCGGCCCCGGGTCGTGTTCAATGCCCACCGAATCCACGACCCGGAAACGATCCTCCAGTGGCTGGCCGAGGCCGGCCTTGAGCTGGAGCAATTCGCCGGGGTCGACGATCAGGGCCGATTCCGGGCCGAAGCCGAGCCCCGAGACTATCGAGACCAGCGCTATGGTTGTGGGATGTTTCTCGCCCGTCGGCCGGGCCGCCCGTGATCGTCGTTAGGCTGCTTGGCGGGCTCGGCAACCAGATGTTCCAGTATGCGGCCGGCCGGCGTGCGGCGGTGGTCAACCGGTGGCCCCTCAAGCTCGATGTGTCCGGCTTCCAGGAAGGGTCGCCCCGAGCCTATGGACTCGATGCTCTCAAGGTCGAGGGCGGATTCGCGAGCCCGGCGGAAGTCCGCGCGATCACGGGGCCGCCTCATGGGCTCGGCAAGCGTCTCCATCGGATCCGTCGCCGGTTCAAGATCGGCTATCGGTGGACCTGGATCCACGAGGATCGTCTGTCGATGGTCGACCCGAAGATCATCGCGGCGCCGTCGTATTCCTACTTTGATGGATACTGGCAGTCCGAGAAGTACTTCGCCGACATTGCCGACACGATTCGAGACGATTTCAGGATCGAGTCCTGGGTGGATCCCCGCGCCGAGACGATCGCGGGGCAGATAGCGGGGCTCGAGTCGGTCAGTCTGCACGTTCGACGGGGTGACTACGTGACCGATCTCCGAACCAATCAAGCGCACGGCACCTGTGGTCTCGGGTACTACCGAGAGTCGGCCCGGCAAATCGCCCTCAAGGTGTCACGCCCCCACTTCTTCCTGTTTTCCGATGACCCCGCCTGGGTCGCGGCGAATCTCAGGCTCGACCATCCGATGACGATGGTGAGCCAACAGCTCTCGGGCAGCCAGTATGACGACCTCCGGCTCATGAGTCTCTGCCGGCATCACATCATCGCCAATAGCAGCTTCAGCTGGTGGGGGGCTTGGCTCAATCCTCGGCCGGACAAGGTGGTCCTGGCGCCTCGGCGCTGGGGAAACGACCCCAGCTGGGACGACCGCGACCTGCTCCCGGCCTCATGGATCAGGGTGTAGAGACGACGCCCCGCTGGGCCAGGACCTGTGCTTCAATCCACGGGTAGGTTTGGGCCACGCCGTCGTGAAGCGACGTCCGGGGCCGCCAACCGATCGACTCGATTCGGTCGTTGCTGAAGTTCCGGGATTGGACCCCGACCGGGCCCTCGATGTGCCGGATCGCAATCGACTTCTTGGCGACCTGGGCTACGGTCCGGACCAATTCATTGACGCTGACGTACTCGGGGCTTCCGATGTTGGCCGGTTCAGTGATCTCGGAGTCCGTCAACCGGACGATCCCGTCCACCAAGTCGTCGACGTAGACATAGGACCGCACCGCGGTCCCGTCGCCCCAGACGTCGATGGTGGCGCCGTCGGCCGCCTCGGCCACTTTTCGGCAGATGGCCGCAGGAGCCTTTTCCCGGCCGCCGGTCCAGGTGCCCTCGGGGCCATAGCAATTCTGAAACCGGGCGATCCGGACCGCCATCCTATACTTTCGGCCGAACGCCAGGGCGATTCGCTCGCTGTAGAGTTTTTCCCATCCGTATTCGTTGTCAGGCAACGCCGGATAGGCCTCCGCCTCGGTCAACGCCGGCTCCCCCGGCTTCATGTCACGATAAATGCAGACCGAGGACGAAAAGAAATACCGCCCGATCGAGGCCCGCGCCGCGGCGTCGATCATGTTGATGTTGATCAGGGCGTTGTTGTGCATGATGTCGCATTCGGCCGAATGGATAAAGCCCATCCCGCCCATGTCGGCGGCCAACTGGTAGACGGTGTCGAAGCGACCGCCGGCCGGCAGGGTCACCGCCGCGGCGCAGCCGGCTTTGTCGCGGAGGTCGAGAACGGCAAAGTCATCGGCGGCGGTCGCGCCGAATTCCGGACGTTTGATGTCGACCCCGCGGACCCAGTAGCCGTCTCGTTTCAGGCGCTTCACGAGGTGGCCGGCAATGAAGCCGCCCGCGCCGCACACCAATGCTCTCTTCACCGTGTTACTCCTCGATTGGGTCCGTCCCGAACAAAATAGCAGGGCGTCGCCCCGGTTGGTGGGCTAGCGTGCCGGGTAGGCCTGGACGTTGCTCACTCGGAATGTCTGCCCGTTCGACAGGGTGTCGTCGAAGCGCAGAAAGCGAACCTCGGTCGCGGGGAAGGTATCGGCCTGCGATCCGCGCCAGGGCCCATGTCGCCGATCGACCAGGGTGGTCCAATGCTGTCCGTCGACCGATCCCTCGACGACATAGTGGGCGTAGGGCTGGGCCGCGCGGTGCCAGTCGGGATTCGAGAAGTCAATGAAGTCAGGTAACTCATAGCGGAGCGCATCGAGGCGGACCGGGCGGTCCCAGGTGATCGCCGCGGCGTTCCGCTGGTCCGGGGGGACCAGGTTTGGCGCCGAGTCGAGCGGCAGGGCGCCGTCGAGGAAGTAGTGCAGGGTCCGGCGGTAGAGTTCCCGAAACAGCGTGTTGCTACTGTCCCTGAGAATCAGCGGGAAGTTCTCGCCCGAGACGAGGCCGAGCCGGATGTTCCGGTGGATCGCGAGGCCGACTCGGTGAAATGGGGTTGGGTCGTAGGCGTCGACCCCGAACTCCCGCTCGTCGGGCGCGGCGCTGTCCGAGCGAATGATCACGTCCCACGCCTTCGGTTCGTAGGGAATGTCGACTTCGCCGCCCCACGGCCCCGGCACTTCCTGTCCCATTGCCAGGTCGAGCCCCCGCACGATCGGGTGCGACGTGTTCGCGATGACCGCCTTGGCCCCGGGGATCCAGTAACTGACGCTGGTGTGGAACACGTTCAAGTAGTCGATTGCTTTACCCGCCGTGGGGTCCTGGATTGGGGCGCTGGCGGCCGCATCCGGCGGCAGGAGAACTGGGCCCAGGAAATCGCTGGCCTGGTCGCTTAAGTGGGTCCAGACGTGGCCGCGCTGCCAGAGGTATCGAGGGTCGTCGAGGTTCGGGAGGATCTCGATCCGGACCGCGAACGAGTCGCCGCCATGGATCATCACGCTGCCGCCTTGGCCGAGATACTCCCGGACCCGGCGGAAGCTCTCCTCGGTGGTGAACTCGGAGTGGTTGCCGATCAGAACCAAGCGGTAGTCCGACAGGCGAACCCGCCCCCGTGCGACGTCGTGCTGCGAGGCGAAATCGATCGCGAAGCCGTCTTGCTTCGAGAGCTGGTCGAGATAGCGGACATGATCGATGTCGGTGAACCGTTCGTACAGGGCATAGAAGAAGTTGTTGAGACGGTGCTGCCGGCTGCTCATCACGGTTGGGGCGTATCCGACACTCCCATCGTAGCCGGTCCGCCAGCCGTGATAGTCGTGGCTGCCGTTCGTGGCGTAGGCCCACCAGGTATCGGTCGGGAACACGAACAACACCGGCGCCGTCGGCGCGTTGGGCCGGACGATCACATTGATCAGCTTCCTGTTGAGGTCGTTCCGGGCCAGATCCACGGGTTGCCCCGGTGCGACGATGATCAGGCGGTAGATGCTCGAGGCCCAGGTGCCGACGGGCACCGTCACGTCAGTGACGGGCAGAGAGTACACGAACGGCACCCGCGCCGCGACGGTGCCGTGAATGTCGTCGATGACGGCGAGCTCCATCGGCCGGCCCCGGTCCGCGGCGTCGGGAATGATGTTCACCATTTGCGACTCACCCGGCTTCCAGCCAATGTCGCGGGCGCTCAGGATCGGAAAGAAGTTTGCCGGGATGTTGGGATCGACTCGGCTCCGTGACTGATACCACTCCGCCCACCAGAACCGGGTGTCTTTCGGATGATAGGCAAAGATGATGATCTCGAGCTTTGGATTGCCGGTGATCGCCATCAGCTGGAGCAGGGCCTTCTTGGTGAACCGGGAGTATCCTCGCCGCGCGAGACGAGACCCGTCGGCCCCGTCAAGCTGGACGCCCACCGCCAGATTGGCGGCCCGGTCGTAGAACAGCGATCCCCAATTGGTGAACTGGTTGTCGGGCGCCTTCCCGTCGGGCAGATGGAGTGGCTGCCCTTGGAGGGCTCCGGTGTCGAACGTCATCGACTCATTGTAGGAGTCGGGGAAATCCCAGGTGAAGCGTATCTGTTCGCCCCGGAGCGGTGACCCCGGCGTCTGGCGAATCCGGTATCGGTCGATGCCGGCGAGCTGATCGTGGCGCATCTCGAAGCGGAGCGGAATCCCGTCGAGCGCCAGGGTCACCACGTCCGGGCGAGTGGTTCGCTCGATTTTGAGCTCCTGGCTTGCGATCAGGAGCGAGAAACCGGGCGCGCCAGGCCCGAGCATTGGCTCAGCGGAGCGGGCCGAAGTGCCGAACACTTGCTGGGCAAAGTTCCGGGCTGGTTGAGCAGCGAGGGGCCGTCCCATGAGGAACAGGCCGAGCAAAACGGCGCCCAGGCGCTGACCGGCGTTCATGGGGCGGTACTAACGGGAGCGGAAAATCGGAACACTCGGACCACCAGTACGTCGGCTGAGTCACGCCCAACGATCGCAATTCGGTTGCCGGCCACCGACGGGTCGATGCCTTCAGTCGAGGGGAGACCGGTCACAGTGCCCAATAGGCTGGCGTCGTCGCCGAAGACGTCGAAGGTCGGGCCGTCCGGCGTTCGGACTTCGACCCAAAGTCGTCCCACATCGTCGTAAAACAACCAGACTAGGGGCGGCTTCGAGGATGGACGGTCGAATTCCCCTAGGTTGCAGGCGGCCGTCGGCATGTCCTTGCGATAGGTGCGCCATTCCGCGTTGGCTTGGTTCCATTCTTCGTCAGAGATCGGTGTGGGAGACGCTGATCGTTCAATCGTCCGCACCGTGTCTCCCGTTGGCCCGATGAAGGCAATCCGGTAGTTCGTTGTCAGCGCGACTGCGCGTGTCCCGCTCGGGGTGGGGAGAGTTAGAACCGCGGCCCCAAATGGTGCAGCAAAGAAACTGATCCCGTTGTCGGGGCCCTTGCAGGTCCGTTCGCCAGTCGAGCCCGGGGCCGGTATCGGTACTGGAAGGGTGTCGCTTGGGCCGGTTGCCGTCGCGTGAACGTACACGTCCTCCGTTCGTGGCCCGTCGGGCCGGAACCCGAGGATCCAGAACGTTGGTGGGGTCCGATAGAGACGGACGAACTGACCCCCTGTATATCGTGGGGCCCGCCGGGACTCGACCCAGCGTCCGGTGGAATCATAGAGACCGAGCCGGGAATTGCCCGGGTCGAGCAGGGCCAGACGATCGCCGAGCCAGGCCACGGAATAGGGGTCGCGATACTCTCCTGGTCCGGCCCCATCGCGGCCAAGCTGCCGCGCGAAACGGCCGGTCGAGTCGAACTGTGAGAGGGTGCGATTGGAGGGATCCACGACGTAGAGCGATCCTCGCGGGTCGAGCAGGATCGATCGGATGCTCCCGAACTCGGTTGGTCCTCCCGCGGAGGATCCGAGCCTAAGCAACGGAGTTGCCGTCCAACGGGGGGCCGCGCCGATCGACCGGACTACCGGATAAGCCCCGGATGAGTCGATGACTACTTGGAGGCCGGTCTTCGGACCCGCTCGCTCCCGGCAGGCTGCCAGCAGGAGCACGCCG
>JAYVJS010000671.1:0-11559 GCA_043769075.1 Gemmatimonadota bacterium
AGCGGCCAACCCGGCACCCCCCGTGGGTACCGCGTTGGGTCCGCAAGGCGTGAACATTATGGAGTTTTGTAAGCAGTTCAACGCCCGGACCCAGTCGCAGAGCGGAATGATCATTCCGGTCGTCGTGACGGTGTTCGCCGACCGCACGTTCACGTTCATCACGAAAACGCCGCCCGCGTCGAACCTCCTCATGAAAGAGGCCGGGATCGCCAAGGGCAGCGCCCAGTCGAACCGGACCAAGGTCGGCAAGGTGACGCGGGCGCAACTGAAGAAGATCGCCGAACTCAAGATGAATGACCTGAACGCCACTGAAATGGAGTCGGCCATGCGAATGATCGCCGGCACCGCTCGGTCGATGGGTCTGGAGGTGGCGGACTGATGCCGGCCACTGGGAAGAAGTTTGCCGCGGCGTTGACCAAGGTCGATCGGACCAAGGAATACCTGATTCCTGATGCCGTGAAAATGGTCAAGGCGGCGGCGTTCGCGAAATTCAATGAAACGGTTGACGTCGCCGTTCGTCTCGGCGTCGATCCACGCCACGCCGATCAGGTGGTCCGCGGGACGGTGGTGCTGCCGCACGGGACCGGCAAAACGGTTCGGGTGCTGGTCATCACCCAGGGCGACCGGGTCAAGGATGCCGAGGCTGCTGGTGCCGACTTCGTTGGCATCGAGTATGTCCAGAAGTTGAAAGAGGGCTGGCTCGAATGCGACGTGATCGTGGCCACGCCCGATGTGATGGGACAACTCGGGACCCTGGGCAAGATCCTCGGGCCCCGCGGGCTGATGCCGAATCCGAAGGCCGGGACCGTCACGATGGACGTCGCTCGGGCGGTCCGGGAAATCAAGGCTGGTAAGATCGAATTCCGGGTCGACAAGACCGGAAATGTGCACGCCCCGGTCGGCAAGGTGTCGTTTACCGAGCTTCAATTGGCTGAGAATCTCCAGACTTTCATGGAGACCATCGTCAAGGCCAAGCCCTCGGCGGCGAAGGGTGTCTATCTCCGCTCGGCCACCGTGTCGAGCACTATGGGGCCGGGCGTCCGGCTGGATACGGCGGTGTACCGATGAGTAAAGCAGAACGTCAGGCCACGGTTGAGACCCTCACCAAAGCGGTGAAAGGGTCACCCAACATGTACGTCACCGATTTCGCCGGCCTCAATGTCGCGAAAATCACCGAACTTCGCCGCCGGCTCCGGCAGGCCGGGGCTCGATATGTCGTGGTCAAAAACACGCTGGCCCAGCGGGCCATGGCCGCCAATAAAGTGAGTGCCTTCGATGCCCACCTCGTCGGACCGACCGGCCTCGTGCTGGCCGGCACCGATCCGCTTGCTGCGGCCAAGGTGCTCGGTCAGTTCGCGAAGGAGCATCAGAAGCCTTCCGTTCGGATTGGGCTGGTTGACGGGAAGGCCGTCGACCCGGCATATGTGAAGCGGTTAGGCGAACTGCCCTCGCGCGACGAATTGCTGGGCCAGTTCGCTGGGTGTCTCAACGGTGTCCTCTATCAGGTTGTTGGCGCCCTCGAGGCGCTCAAAGATAAACGTCAAGCTGAAGCAGCTTCCTAAGAGAAGCGGGAGAAACAAATCATGTCGACGATGACGAACGAGCAGATCCTCGAGGCGATTGGGACCAAGACGGTTGTCGAACTGTCCGAACTGATCGATGCCTTCAAAACGAAGTTCAATGTGAGCGTGGTCTCGGTGGCCGCGGGTGGTGCAGCCGGTGGTGCGGCGGCTCCGGCCGTCGAAGAGCAGACCGAGTTCTCGGTCATCCTCAAGGAGGGTGGCGCGAAGAAGATTCAGGTCATCAAGGCGATTCGCGAAATCGTCTCGGGCCTGGGCCTCAAGGAAGCGAAGGACTTGGTCGATGGAGCGCCAAAGACCATCAAGGAAGGCGCCACCAAGGCCGAAGCCGAAGAGATCAAGAAGAAGTTGGAAGAGCAGGGCGCGACCGTCGAACTGAAGTAAGGGTGGGCCTACCCGGCCGCCATCAGGCGGCTGGGTCGCCCCCCCTTACCTCAGTGAGGCGACATGGCACGTAGTGGCGTCGTAGGTCGAACCGAATTTCCCGCTGTCCACGGGGCCCGATTTTTCATGAATCGGGTTTCCGCGGTGGCTTGTCTTTTTTCGGGACTCAGCGCCCGGCGTCTCGTAGGCGGCCTTCCCGCCGTCTGTCGAGTGCCGAGCGCCGGGGACCGAGCCCCGAGATAAATCGATGAATGCATTTCGGCCAGTGATTTCGTTCTCCAAGCGTGACAGTGCAATGGGCATGCCCCACCTGCTGGATATCCAGACGCGGGCGTTCTCAGCGTTGCTCAATCCCGACGATGTCGACGGCGATCGTCAGGATGTGTCCCTGGAGCGGGTCTTTAAGGATCTCTTCCCGATCAGCGACGTGAACGGGAAGTATGAACTCGATTTCAAGAGTTACTCCCTCGGCGATCCGAAGTACACCGTCGAGGAGTGCATTGAGCGAGACATGACCTACGCCGCCCCGCTCAAAGCGAAGCTGGCTCTCAATGTGTTCGAGGAGGTCGACGGTCAGCGCCGACTCAAGAATCAGATCGAACGGGAAGTCTACCTCGGTGAATTGCCGATCATGACGCCGCTTGGCACCTTCGTGATCAACGGAGCCGAGCGGGTGGTGGTAAGTCAGTTGCACCGATCGCCGGGGGTGGTCTTCGAAGAAGAGACCCACCCGAACGGCCAACTGCTCTATTCGGCGCGGATCATCCCGTTCCGGGGCTCGTGGGTTGAGTTCACGATCGATATTCACGATGTGATCTACGTCCATATCGACAAGAAGAAGAAGTTCCCAGCCACCGCGCTGTTGCGGGCTTTTGGGCACGGCAAGAACGCCGATATTCTCAAGCTCTTTTTTGCGACCAAGTCGATCAACATTGCCGGCAAGCTCGAGGCCCGGCAGGAGCGCCGGGAGGTCCTCGGCTCGTTGTTGGCCGCCGATGTCCCGAATCCGGAGAACAAAGCCGGCGACCCGTTGGGCCAGCTCGGAGACGAACTGACGCCCGAACGTCTCAATGCGATGCGTCACGTTGGGGTCAAGTCGGTGGTGGTGTTTGCCGGCTACACTCCGCTTGATCTCCGCGAAGACGAACAGCCGACCACCACCCGGGACCGCGCGCCACACTTGCTGGCTTTCGACGTCGCCGATCCGTCCACCGGCGAGGTCGTTGCCGAGGGCGGAGCGGAGGTCGATGAGAAGCTCCGGAAGAAGCTCCTCGCGGCCGGTCTCGTTAAAGTCGAAGTGTTGCTGCCGCCCGGGCGGGCCGAGTCGCCGTTGATCAAGAATACGCTGACCAAGGACCCGACCAAGGATGAGACCGAGGCCCTCCAGCAGATCTACTCCCTGCTTCGGCCCGGCGACGCCCCTAATCTCGAGACCGCTCGGGCCCAGTTGCAGCGCCTGTTCTTCAACCCGAAGCGTTACGACCTGGGCCGGGTGGGCCGGTACAAGATCAACCACCGGCTCGGCCTTCGAACCGACCCGAATCATACCGTCCTCACTGAAGAGGACTTCATTGCGATTATTCGGTACCTGATCGACCTCCACGACGGGCGTGGGCACACCGATGACATTGACCACCTTGGCAACCGGCGGATCCGGTCGGTGGGCGAGCTGATCGCCAACCAGTTCTCGGTTGGTCTCTCACGGATGGCCCGGCTGGTCAAGGAGCGAATGAGCATCAACTCCGACCCGGAGAAGATCTCGCTCGATGATCTCGTCAATGCCCGGACCGTGAGCGCCGTCATTCAGGCGTTCTTTGGTTCGTCGCAGTTGTCGCAGTTCATGGACCAGACCAACCCGTTGGCTGAGCTGACCAACAAGCGCCGGTTGTCGGCCTTGGGACCGGGTGGTCTGACCCGGGAACGGGCCGGCTTCGAAGTTCGCGACGTGCACTACTCTCAGTACGGCCGAATGTGCCCGATCGAGACCCCGGAAGGTCCGAACATCGGCCTCATTACGAGCCTCGCGACTTTCGCTCGGATCAACGACCTCGGCTTCATCGAGACGCCGTATCGGGTCGTCAAGGGTGGCCGGGTTACCGACGAAATGCGGTGGCTTTCAGCCAGTGAAGAAGAGGGCTACGCGGTGGCCCAGGCCAACACCATGGTGGATAAGACCGGCAAGTTCGTCGAGTCGATGGTCCTGTGCCGGCGGGGTGACGATTACCCCCTCCTCGCGCCGAACCGGATCGACTACATGGATGTGAGCCCGGAGCAGCTGGTGTCGATCGCGGCCGCCCTGATTCCGTTCCTCGAGCACGACGACGCCAACCGGGCGCTGATGGGCTCGAACATGCAACGTCAAGCCGTCCCACTCCTGTTTCCAGACGCCCCGACGGTCGGGACGGGGCTCGAGGCCAAGGTCGCCAGTGATTCAGGCGCCGTCATTTCCGCCCGTCGAGCGGGGGTCGTCACCAAAGTGACGGCGGACGAAATCATCGTTGACTGCGGCACCGCGGGCGCGACGGACATCCCGTTGGCTCGGCTCGCCCAGGTCGACCGCTATCGGGTCAAGAAGTTCTGGCGGACCAACCAGGACACCGCTATCAACCAACGCCCCTTGGTGCAGGTCGGCGACAAAGTGGCCGCCGGTGAAGTCATCGCCGACGGTCCAGCTACCGACGGTGGGGATTTGGCCCTTGGCGGTAACGTCACGGTCGCCTTCATGCCCTGGTACGGACACAACTTCGAAGACGCCATCGTGCTGTCGGAGCGGTTGGTCAAGGACGACGTCTACTCGTCGATTCACATCCAGGAGCTTGAGCTGCACGTCCGAGACACCAAGCGGGGCCAAGAAGAAATCACCCGTGAAATCCCGAACGTCTCCGATGAGGCCCTCGTGGACCTCGACGAGCGAGGCATTATTCGGATCGGCGCCCACGTCAAACCGGGCGACATTCTGGTCGGCAAGATCACGCCCAAAGGCGAGACCGAGCTGTCGCCGGAAGAGAAGCTGCTCACGGCCATCTTCGGCGAAAAGGCCAAGGACGTGAAGGACAGCTCACTCAAGGTGCCGCCGGGCATGAAAGGCACGGTTATCGACGTCAAGATCTTCAGCCGGGTTGAAGACCAGGTGGTCGAGAAGGACCGCGGCGAGCGAATCGGTGAGGTCCGCCGGATCGAGCATGAAGAGAAGACTCGGATCAATGAGGTGATGGTTGCCGAGGTCAAGGAGCTCATGGCGGGGCAGGAGGTGGCGCTGCTCCTGAAGTCGGGTACCGTCGAAGAGTACTTCGCGGCCGGTACGAAGTTGACGCCGGAGAAACTTGGGTCGCTCGATCTCCACGACGTCGACCTCAAGACGCTCCGGTTGGCCAACAAGGCGGCCAATGAGCGAGTCCGGATGACGATCGATATGGCCACGCGCGAGCGGGCCAAGGTCGAAGAGAAGGCCGAAGACCAGATCGACAAGATCCTCCAGCCCGATGAGCTGCCCCCGGGCGTGATCCAGTTGGTCAAAGTTTATCTCGGCGAAAAGCGAAAGATCTCCGTGGGCGATAAGATGGCCGGCCGCCACGGGAACAAGGGTATCGTGGCCCGGATCGTTCCCGAAGAGGATATGCCGTTCCTGCCCGACGGAAGCCCGGTTGACATCGTGCTCAACCCGCTTGGCGTCCCGAGCCGGATGAACGTCGGGCAAATCCTGGAAACCCACCTCGGGTGGTGTGCCAGCATCTTGGGCTTCAAGGCCAAGACGCCGGTGTTCCGGGGTGCCGACGAGGGCGAGATCGGTCTCTTGCTTCGGATTGCCGGCCTGAAGCGAGCCGGGCAAGCGCTGATGTTGCGGAGTCGCGCGCCCGAGCCGACCGTGGAGGTGGTCCGGACGCTCACCAGCGACATCCACCGCCTCGGCCTCTCGAAAAAGAGCGTCGCCGGCGCCCTGATCTCCGACCTTGCCAATCCAGGTGGCTCGGCGACGACCAAGAAGTTGTCGGACGATATTCGGCACTTCGTCGAACAAGCGGCCCAGGAACTCGCGGAACGTGAGGCCACCCAGCGCCAACAGGAGATCAGCTTCCACAAGAGCCAGGTCGCCAAGACCGACGGGGCCCGGAAGAAGGAGTTCGAAGCAGCCCTCAAGCTCCTCGAGGCCTCAGCCACCGGCGCACAGTTACTCGAGGCGTCGTCGCCCGAGCTAGCGGTCATGTTGTCCGGTAAGGCCGACGCTGTCCAATTGGGCTTAGCGGCTGATGCGTTGATCCGGCAGGCCGGCCTTACGCCGGTTGGTAAGGTCCGGCTCCGGGATGGACGGACCGGCCAATCCTTCGAGAGCGATGTGACGGTGGGGACGATCTACATGCTCAAGCTCTCTCACTTGGTCGACGACAAGATCCACGCCCGCTCGATCGGACCGTACTCGCTCGTCACCCAGCAGCCGCTCGCTGGTAAGGCGCAGTTCGGTGGCCAGCGCTTCGGCGAAATGGAAGTCTGGGCCCTCGAGGCCTACGGGGCGTCGCACCTGCTTCAGGAGATGCTCACCGTGAAGTCGGATGACGTCAACGGACGTAGCAAGGTGTACGAAGCCATTGTGAAGGGTCAGAATCTGCCCGAACCGGGGATTCCGGAATCCTTTAACGTGTTGGTGAAGGAACTTCAGGCGCTGGGGCTCAAGGTCACCTTGGGTGCCACCGCAGAAGGCGAGGAGTAACTCATGATTGATTTTCGAAGTGGGCGCGAGCCGAAGAGCTCGAGTTTCGACTATATCGCAATTCGGATCGCCTCTCCCGAAGAGATCCGCGGACCCCGCGATCCGAAGGAACGGGAACGACTTGAATTGCAGGGCCTCCGGTCGTGGTGGTCATGGGGCGAGGTTACCAAACCAGAAACGATCAATTATCGGTCGTTCAAGCCCGAACGCGACGGCCTTTTCTGTGAACGGATCTTCGGTCCGGTCAAGGACTGGGAGTGCCATTGCGGCAAGTACAAGCGGATCCGGTATCGGGGAGTCATCTGCGACCGGTGCGGGGTCGAGGTCACTCTGTCGAAGGTGCGGCGCGAGCGGATGGGCCATATCGAATTGGCCGTACCGGTCGCCCATATCTGGTTCTTCAAGACCTTGCCGAGTCCGATGGGCAACCTGCTCAATGTCACACTACGTGAACTAGAGCGGATCATCTACTACTCGGCCTACGTTGTCATTGAGCCGGGTAAGCAAGACGTGGAGATCGGTCAGCTTCTCGATGAAGACGAGTACCTGAATCTCCGGATGCAGGCCCGGGAAGCGAACGACACCGGGTTCCGAGCGGAAATCGGGGCGCCGGCAGTTCGCGCCATGCTCGAAAAGATCGACGTCAAGCGATTGGCCGAGGAGCTTCGCTCGTCCGTCTCGGGTGAGACCAGCCAGCACCGCAAGAAGCAGATGCTGAAGCGTCTCAAGATCGTTGACGCCTTCCTCTATTCCGGTGAGAACCAGGATTCAGGGGGCAACAACCCCACCTGGATGATCATGGACGTCATCCCGGTCTTGCCACCCGATCTTCGGCCGCTGGTGCCGCTCGACGGCGGCCGCTTTGCGACGTCGGATCTGAACGACCTCTATCGCCGGGTCATCAACCGTAACAACCGGCTGATGAAGCTGATCCAGCACCGCGCCCCCGAAGTCATTCTTCGGAACGAAAAGCGGATGCTGCAGGAGGCCGTCGACGCATTGTTCGACAACGGGCGCCGGTCCAAGGCCATTCGGGGCCGAGGCAAGCGTCCGCTCAAGTCGCTGTCCGACATGCTGAAGGGCAAGCAAGGCCGGTTCCGTCAGAACTTGCTCGGTAAGCGGGTGGACTACTCGGGCCGTTCGGTCATCGTGGTCGGTCCCGAACTGCGGCTCCATCAGTGTGGATTGCCGAAGGCCATGGCAGTCGAACTGTTCAAGCCGTTCATCATCAACAAGCTGGTCGAGAAGGGCATCGCTGAAACGGTCAAGCGTGCCAAGAAGATCGTCGAGCGCGAAGGGCCTGAGGTCTACGAGATCCTCGAAGAGATCATCCAAGACCATCCCGTGCTCCTCAATCGGGCCCCGACTCTTCACCGTCTCGGGATTCAAGCCTTCGAGCCGAAATTGGTCGAAGGGAAGGCCATTCGAATCCACCCGCTGGTCTGTGCGGCCTTCAACGCGGACTTCGACGGCGATCAGATGGCGGTGCACGTGCCGCTGTCGTTCGAATCGCAGCTCGAAGCCCGGGTGTTGATGATTTCTTCCAATAACATCCTCAAGCCCTCGGATGGTCGTCCGGTGGCCGAGCCCTCCCAGGACATGGTGCTCGGTTCATACTGGCTGACCAAGTTCCCCCCAGGGTTCGAAGAGGAACACCGCAAGGGTGCCGGCAAGCTTGAGGAAACGAAGGCCCGGCTCTGGAAGGGTGCCAAGTACTACGGCTCGATCGCCGAGTTGGAGATGGCGTTGTTGGCCCGGGCGGTCGACTATCATCGGGCGATCCATTTCTGGTTCGTGCCCCCGCACGAGGCTGCTGACAATGTGCCGCGGTGGATCCGGACCACGGTCGGCCGGGTGCTGTTCAATAACATTCTGCCCCGCAAGACGGTCGCCGAGCTTGGTTTCCGCGACGACGTCATGAAGAAGAAGACCCTTTCGGAGCTGGTGCTCCAGAGCTACCGCCGGGCCGGCCTCAAGGAGACGGTGGAGTTCCTCGACCGCCTCAAGCGGTTCGGGTTCGATTTCGCCACGACCGGGGGTGTCTCGATCGGGATCGAAGACCTCGAAGTCCCGGGCGAAAAGGTCAGCATCCTGGACGAAGCTCAGAAGCGGGTGGAACGCTTCCAGAAGGCGTACAACACCGGTCAGATCACATTCGGTGAGCGCTACAATAAAGTCATCGACGCCTGGACTCACGCCAACAACGACGTGGCCGAGGCGATGATTACCCACATGCGGAAGAGCCGGGGCGGGTTCAACCCGGTGTACATGATGTTCGACTCCGGATCACGCGGCAGCCGCGATCAGATCCGACAGCTTGCCGGGATGCGCGGCTTGATGGCCAAGCCGCAGAAGAAGCTGACCGGTGGTATCGGCGAAATCATCGAGAGTCCGATTAAGTCGAACTTCCGCGAAGGCCTCTCGGTCCTCGAGTACTTCATTTCGACCCACGGCGCCCGGAAGGGCCTCGCGGACACCGCCTTGAAGACGGCCGATGCCGGTTATCTCACCCGGCGTTTGGTCGACGTGGCCCAGGACGTTACGATCACCGAAGAGGATTGCGGCACGATCCTCGGCCTCGAGATGGCGGCCCTCAAGGAGGGCGAAGACATCATCGAGTCGCTCGGCGAGCGGATCATCGGCAGCGTGGCTGCCGAAGATATCATGGATCCACACCAGCTCGACGAGCACGGAGACGCCCGGCTGATCGTGGCGTCCGGGCAACTGGTCAGTGAAGAG
This sequence comes from Gemmatimonadota bacterium, assembly GCA_043769075.1. GTDB lineage: Bacteria > Gemmatimonadota > Gemmatimonadetes > Gemmatimonadales > GWC2-71-9 > SHZU01. Next base: position 9,409 of record JAYVJS010000671.1, read on the forward strand.
ATCGCGGCCGCGATCGAGGATGCCGGGATCGACAAAGTGAAAATCCGTTCGGTGCTTACCTGCGAGTCGAAGCGCGGGGTTTGCCGGATGTGCTATGGCCGGAACCTCGCGACCATGGAAATGGTCGACATGGGCGAGGCCGTTGGGATTTTGGCTGCCCAGTCCATTGGTGAGCCTGGTACCCAGCTGACCCTTCGGACCTTCCACATCGGGGGTACTTCGGCCCGCATCGCCGAAGAAGCCGAACGCCGGGCCCGGTCGGACGGGATCGTCAAATACACCAAGGGGCTCGAGTGGGCTGACCTGGGCGTTGAGTACGAAGACGGCTCCAAGGCCAAGCTTCGGGTCGCGCTCACCCGTGAGGACGAGTCGGCCGAGGAAGAGAGCAAGGAAGGGATCTTTATCGTCGATCCCAAGAATCCGACCCACGTGCTGTCGCGGTACCCGGTACCTCAGGGGGCCATGATCCAGGTGCCGGAGGGCACCGTGGTCACCAAGGGCGATAACGAACGGCGGGCCTCGATTCTATACACCTGGGATCCGTACAACGATCCCAGCATCGTGAAGCAGGACGGAACCTTGCGCTGGAAAGACCTGGTGCCGGGCGTCACGCTGCGCGAGGAGCTGGACGAAGGCACCGGACTCCGGTCGCTGGTGGTGACCGCGGATCCGGATCGGGAGCTTCATCCGTCGGTGTTGGTGTATGTGGCCAACCGGAAGGATCCCCAGGAATACACCTTGGCCGAGGGATCACGGATTATTCTGGGCTCCCCGACCGATCAGGTAACTCGGGCCATGCATCTTCCCGAGGAAGCCAACCCGTGGTCGAGCAAGTTCCACGTCGAAGAACGGCCGATTACCGATGCCTGGCCGTCCAAGACGAAGAAGGAAGCGAAGGATCGGACCGTATTCCTCTCGGCTCCGGTCGCGGTGGCCAAGGGCGTTACGGTCACCAAGATTCCGCGGCAAGCGTACAAGACGCGCGACATCACCGGCGGTTTGCCCCGAGTGGCTGAGTTGTTCGAGGCTCGTCGGCCGAAAGATCCGGCCACCATGTCGGAAATCGACGGCATGGTTAAGTTCGGCGAAATCAAGCGCGGTAAGCGCGAGATCTTCGTCTATCCGATGACCAAAGACGGACTGATCGATGAAAAGGAGCCGGCGCAGGTGTACGAAGTGCCGGCCGGCAAACACCTTCGGGTTCACGAAGGCGACCGGGTCCGGGCCGGCGACCGTCTAACCGAGGGGCCTGTCAATCCCCACGAGATCCTGCTCATCAAGGGGCCTCGGGCGGTGCAGGAGTACCTGCTGAACGAGATTCAGGAAGTTTACCGCCTTCAGGGCGTCCGGATCGCCGACAAGCACTGCGGCGTTATCGTCAAGCAAATGCTCCAGAAGGTTCGGGTCACCGATCCCGGCGACACCAGCTTCCTCGAGGCCGAGGCGGTTGACAAGCTGAGCTTCCGTGAGGAAAACGAGCGAACGGTCCGCCGAAAGCTGGCACCGGCCACGGCCGAGCCCTTACTGCTCGGCATCACCAAGGCGAGTCTGACGACCCAGTCGTTCATCTCGGCGGCGAGCTTCCAGGAAACCACTCGGGTGCTCACCGACGCCGCCATCCGCGGCGCCAAGGATGATCTGCGGGGCTTGAAGGAGAACATCATCATCGGTCACTTGATCCCGGCGGGAACGGGTCATTACCGATACGTTGACCTCGATGTACAGGCGCCGGCTGGGTTCGAGCCGCCGCCGCCGTCTGCCGAACCGGAGGTCGTGCCGGTCGCGGCGATCGTCGAGGAGGTCGAGGCGTTGTAGGCTTGGATTGAGCTTGCGATCAAGCGCCCGGGCGATCAGCCCGGGCGCTTTTTCGTTTGCCGACCAGGGGCTGTCCAGCAACGAAAACGGCCCGGGCGCGCAAGCGCCCGGGCCGTTGAGTCATGAGGGGTTGTTAACGATCCTTCGACCGTCGGGTGCGCCGGCGGGCTGCTTGGGCTTTGAGTGCCCTGGCAACGCTCGGCTTGAGGTAGTGGCGCTTCTGTTTCAGTTCCTTGAGGATCCCGGCCTTCTGGACCTTACGCTTGAAAGTCTTGATGGCCCACTCAATGCCGTCGGTATCGCTCAATTTCACTTCAATCATGTGCTTCGCCTTCC
>JAYVJS010000672.1:0-5215 GCA_043769075.1 Gemmatimonadota bacterium
CCGGACCTGACCCGGAATGATAAGAGCCGCCAAGGAATGTCGGGTGGGCTCACCCCTGACAACATCGGAGTCGAGTACGCCGGCGTCGTGTTCGCGATCGCCGAATCGAAGCTGCAGCCGGGGGTGATTTGGGCCGGCACCAACGACGGCTTGCTCCAGCTGACTCGGGACGGCGGCCAGAACTGGACCAACGTCACGCCCAACATCACCGGGCTGCTCGACTGGGGCACCATCAGCAACATCGCCACCTCGCGCTACGATGCCGGCACCGCCTACATCACCGTCGACGGTCACCAGGTCGACAACCGAGATCCATGGGTCTACAAGACCGCCGACTTCGGCAAAACCTGGAAACTGATCGTCGGCGGCATCAGTAAGACACCGCTCTCGTACGCCCATTGGATCAAAGAGGATCCGGTCCGGCGCGGACTACTGTACTTGGGCCTCGAAAACTCAATCTGGGTCTCGTTCAGTGACGGCGACGCCTGGCAGCCGCTCCAGAACAACCTGCCGTACGCGCCGGTCCACGACATCACGGTCCAAGAGCACTTCAACGACCTGGTCCTGGCGACCTATGGCCGTGGATTCTGGATCATGGACGACATCACCCCACTCCAACAACTGACGACGGACGTCACCGCCAAAGATGTCCACCTGTTTCAGCCTCGAGCCGCCTATCGGTTCCGAGGCGTCGAAGCGCCGATGACGGTCAGCTACGATCCGGTGACCGGCCAAAACCCCCAGTACGGGGCCTCGATCAACTACTGGCTCAAAACTCCCAGCACCGACTCGGTGACTCTGACGATTCTCGACCCAACCGGCAAAGAGGTTCGTCAACTCAAGGCCATGCCAAAGACGGCCGGGATCAATCGGATCACCTGGGATCTTCAAACCGAGCCGACCAAAGCCGTGGTCCTTCGCACCGCACCGCTCTACGCCCCCTACGTCGCCGCCGAGTTGGCGGGCCGCCCGAGCGCGAGCCTCAGCCGCCACTCGATGCTCGTGCCGCCGGGCCGCTACACCGTGCGCCTCACGGCAGGTGGCCGCACTGAAACCCAGCCGCTCGAGGTCCGAAAGGACCCCAACACGGCGGGCACGGAGGCTGACCTTCGAACCCAGGCCGGCCTGGCCACTGAGATGCGGAGCGAGCTCGACGGCGTCGTCGACATGGTCAACACGATCGAAGTGGTCCGGACCCAACTCGCTACCCTCAAATCGGTGACCAAGGACGAGAAGGAGGTGGGAGCGGCGGCCGACTCGCTCGAACAGAAGTTCATTGCGGTGGAAGAACAACTGACCCAACTCCGAATCACCGGCCGCGGCCAAGACCTGATTCGGTACCCGGCCAAAGTCGGCGAGAAGATGATCTACCTGCTCGGCGACGTGGTCAGCACCGACAACGGACCAACCGGCCCCCAACGCGAGGTCGGGGGGGTCCTCAAAGACCGAGCCCGGAGCGCCCGGAACGAGCTCGACCGGTTGATCAATCGCGACCTCGAAGCCTTCAACAAACTGCTCCAAGGCAAAGGACTCGGCGGCATCATCGCCAAACCCGCCGCGCGAGTCTCGTAAACTCGGCACTCGGTTGCTCGGCACTCGGCGCTCGGGACGCGGCCCGCCTCGCCCTACCCCCAACGAGTGCCGAATGCCGAGCGCCGAGTGCCGAGCAACCAGGGCCGCCTGACCGTGTAGATCGGAACCGCAGTCGGCGTGTGGCGATCAATGGAGACAAGCTGGCGTTTCTTGAGCCTGGTGAGAGCGACCTGGACCGTGCGTTTCGACAGGCCGGTGCCGGAGGAAATGTCCATCAGGCTCACTTGCACGCTGACCTTACCCTTGGCGAGCGACTGGCGCCACAGGTAAAGGTAGGCCACGAAGGCCGATGGCTGCCGGTCGTGTCCGACCAGGTCGGCCATCAGGGTGTCGAGCACATACGCATCGACCGCAATCGGTTTCATCGGGAGATCCCTATGGCAGTTAGTGCTATAGTAACGGATCCGCGCCTTGTGTACCAAACCCCGCGCGTCATATTGGGCGAAACGGATCACTCACCCAGAGGAGCGCCCCATGATCAAAGCCGTCAAGTTTGTCGGTATCCCCGTCGGCGACCAGCAGCGAGCCCTTGACTTTTACACCACCAAACTGGGGTTTCGGGTGGTGACCGACCAGCCGATGGGCCCCGGGCAACGCTGGATCGAGCTCGGCATTGGGCGGTCGGCCACGGGCCTGGCCCTGTTCACCCCGGCCGGGCACGAAGACCGGATCGGGACGTTCAGCGGAATTTCGTTCCTGTCCGACGACGTGAAGGAAACCCATCGGGAGTTGGCGGCCAAGGGTGTGACCTTCGTCAAAGGGCCGACCGTGGAGGACTGGGGCACATCGGCCATCTTTGCGGACCCCGACGGCAACCAGTTCGTCCTATCCTCGGCTTGACCCGGCCCGATCGCCCGGCCCGGGGTAGATTCCGGGCCGAATGCGGTTGTTTGTCATCCTACGCCACGCGATCCCGCTCGTCCTCTCGGCCATCCGCGACCGACGCCGGTGGATCTTCTTCGGTTCGCCGACCCCACGGACCCCGGCCTTTCATGCGGCTCGGGCCAAACGGCTCCTTGGGTCGATCGCCACGCTGGGCCCGAGTTTCGTCAAACTGGGACAGATCTTCGCCGGCCGCACCGACCTCCTGCCCGATGAGTACGCCGAGGCCCTGAGCTCGCTGACCGACCAAGTGCCCCCGGTCCCCTACGACGAGATCGAGCGGATCATCGAGGCAGAGCGGGGCCGGCCGGTGGGCGAAATCTTCGAACGGTTCGACAGGGAACCGCTGGCAGCGGGATCGCTTGGCCAGGTTCATCGAGCGGCCTACCGAGGCCGGGACGTTGCGGTCAAGGTCCTTCGCCCGGGCGTTCGGCCGCTGGTGGCCACCGACATCCGGGTCGCCAGCCGCCTGGCCGAACGGGTGACCCGCTGGATGCCCAACGTCCACACCCGGGCCCTCTCGGCCATCGTCGAGGAATTCGAGCGACGGATCGGCGAGGAAATGGATTTCGAGACCGAAGCCGCCAACATCCGCGCGGTCCGGGCCAATTTTGCGAGGAACCCGCGGATCAAGATCCCTGAGGTGGTCGACGAGATTTCCGGCAAGAATGTCTTGGTCATGGAATTCGTACCCGGAATCCGGATCGATACGCTCGAGGCCGGAACCCGGTATGGCGGGCTCTCGATTCCCGATCTGGTCGAACGACTCCAAGAACTCTATATCCAAATGATGTTGATCGACGGGTTCTTTCACGCCGACCCCCACCCCGGCAACGTGTTGGTCGATTCATCGGGGCGGATCGTCTTGCTTGACTTCGGGGTGGTGATCCGAGTCCCGATTGAACGCCGGAAGATCCTGGTCGACACGGTCTTTGCCGCGATCAAGAACGAAGCCGCCGGTGTCGTCGATGGCTTCTATGCCCTCGGCCTGGTGGACGCCGGTGCCGAACGACCCGCCATCGAACGGCTCGTCAACATGCTGCTCGACCTAGCGGCCCAACGCACCACCACCCGGCAGCGGGTTGAAATGCTGACCCGGGAGATCATGAAGGAGCTCTACAACTGGCCGATCCGGCTCCCCAGCGATTTGGTCTACTTCGCCCGGACGTCAGCGTTGATTGAAGGGGTTGGGGTTCGCTATGACCCGGAGTACAACCCGATCATGTCGGCGGGTCCCTCCCTGTGGCGGATGCGGCGGGAATTGTTCGCATCGCTCTCGGATACCAAGGCGATCCAGCAACTCGACTGGCCGACAGCGGTCGGCTACTTGCTAGGCCGGGCCGCGGTCAAGCTCTCCAAAGCGGGCGAGTTCATTTCAGGCTGGCTCAAATCCAAATGAGGGTCACTCGCTCGGGGGCGCCGCCGACCACCGCGCGGCCAGCCGCTCCAAGACCTGACTCAAATCAGGCTTGTCCTCGAGGACCGGTGCGACCGGATCGGAGCCCAAGGCCTCCATCCGGGCGAGTGCCGTCTTGATCGTGTAGCTGAACCGGCGCTCTTCGAGGCCGTCATCGACATCGGCCCAGGTTATCGGCATCGACACCGTCGCGCCCACCAGCGGTCGGACGCTGAACGGTGACACAATCAACTGGCCATGCCGGTTTTGGAGATAGTCGAGATAGACCTTGTCGCCCCGCTTGGTAATGCTTCGGGTCAGGGTGGCGATGTCACGGTGTTCGGCAATCACCAGGCGCGACAGCAGTTCGCCTAACGTGCGGCATTGTTCGTACGTCACCTGCCGCCCCAGCGGAATCAGGACGTGCAAGCCGGTCTTACCGGTCGTCTTGACGTAGTTCGGCAGCGCCACCTCGTCACAGATCCGGTGGAGAGTCCGGGCGACCGCGACGACATCGCGAAAAGGTGCTTCTTTGGGATCGAGGTCGATGACGCACCAGTCCGGCAACTCGAGCGACCCAATCCGACTTTGCCAGATGTGGAGCGGAATGGTGCCCGAGTTGGCCAAGTAGACCAACGTCTCCTCGTCATCGCACACGAAATAGCGAATGTCCCGCTGGGTATCCTCGCTCCAAATCGGGATGGTCCGAATCCAGTCCGGCGCGAAGTCGGGTGCATCCTTTTGGTAGAACGACTTCCCGTGAATCCCGTCCGGAAACCGGGTGAGAACCAGCGGGCGGTTCTTCAGATAGGGCAACAGCCACGGCGCGATGGTACGGTAATACTCGATCAGGTCGCCTTTGGTGTAGCCGTCCTCAGGCCAAAAGACCTTCTTCAAGTTGGAAAGCGTCGTCTTCTTCGATACCGGCTGCCGCTCGATCGGCGGCTCGGGCCGCCGGGCCGGCTTCGGCTCCGACCAGCCCTGCCGCTCGCACTGATCGGGCCGCTTGTCCTCCCGGAAGCGAATGAACGCCGGGTGACGGAGGACGCCGTCAGGGGTCCATTCCCGCGAGCGGACTTCGCACACGAACCGCGGCTCGACCCACGTCGTGGTGCCGATCTCGGGTACTGACTCGATCGGAGCCGGATCAGCCAAAGGCTCGGCGACCGGCCCCTCGCACGGTGCCGAGGCCCGGGCAAGCGGCGCCAGGAGGGCACGATATTCGGTCAACTGCTTGTCATTGAACCCCGTGCCCACCCGGCCGGCATAGACCAGCTGCCCGCGCACGTAGTCGGCCAAATGGAGGGCACCGAACCCGCCCCGCCCGCCCCGCCCGCCCCGGGG
>JAYVJS010000673.1:0-8844 GCA_043769075.1 Gemmatimonadota bacterium
CGGCGGTGACGAAGAAGGCCGATCCGAGGGATGCCTTTGCGCCCGACCCCGACTCGACCACCTGGATCTTGGCGGTATGGTCGGCGTAGCGGCGGAAGACGCTGGCCGACATTTCATCGGCCGGTGGGGTTTGTGCCTGAGCGACGGTGGCGATGACCAAGAGGAGTCCCAACCCCAGGGGGGCGGGGTCGTTCACCGCAGGCCCCGGCGAGTCCAGATGAGGATCACTCCGCAGTTCTGGCCCATCGCGCGGTATTGGAGCGGGGCGCTACCTGGGCCCTGATGGATCTCGATTCCTTCGATTTCTTCGGGGATGACCGGCAGCGATAGGCCTGCCTCGGGGTCGACCGGAATCCGAAGTCCATCAACGAAGACCGATGGCTCGCAGACCGAGGAGAAGCCGGACCCGCCCCGGAGCGAGACGATCCGGTAGTCATTGAGACCGACCGGCTCGACCTTGATGCCGGCCAGCCCACGAAACAAGTCCTCAGCTCTGATCGAACCCTTGCGGACGATGTCTTGCCGGGTGAGAAACTGCCCCCCCACGTTGGTGAGCCGGCGTTGCTCGAACTCCGAACGGGCTCGGCCCCGAGCCGTGACGTTGAGCTCCGGCAGTACGGTGGCGACCTTAGCCAGCGCCAGGGACGTGGTGGCTTCGTGGCCGGGCCTAACGTCGACTTGGACCCTCTTTCTGGCGTAACCGATGGCCCGAGCCTCGATGGTTTGGGTCCCGCCCCTCAAGCTGTCAAGCACGAATGAGCCGTCGGCCCCGGTCTTGGCGACTAGGTCGCGGCCGAGCACGAGTACTTGGGCCTCGGCCAGTGGCTGGCCGTCCGCGGTAACCTTGCCGGAGACCCGCGCGGTAGCCGGCGCGGTGGAATCGGCACGGTCAAGGGAGAGATGGCGGACCGCGAACGGTCGTTCATCGAGGCGGAGTTCGAGGGCTTGGCCGACGATCCCGGGCGCGGATGCCCGAATCAACACCGGGACGTCGTTCGGAATGCCACAGAGTTGGAACCGGCCGTTCGGATCGACGCTGGCCCGAACCAATCGCGGCCGCCGGGACGTCGCCGCGGCGCCGGTGATCATGATCTCAGCCCATTCGCCTTTGACCTCGGCCCCCGCGATGCTCGAATCCGAGGCCGCGTCACTCAGAGTGCCGAGGAGCATGCCGGTCTTCGGCTCCCGGATCCCGGGGCAGAGCCGCCGATACATGGTGGCGCCGTTTGGCGTCGCCAGCGTCACCGCGATGTCGATCCCCGCACTGAGCTGAACGATTCGATCGGGCGGCGAAAACCCAATCTCAGCGAGACTGCCATGGCTGAACGAGATGGTGTACCGGCCACCCGGGATGCTGTCGAGCCGGAAGACCCCCCGACTATCGGCCGTAGTCGCCCGGCCGAGTTCAACCACTTCGATGGTGGCGCCCGCCAACGGCCCGTTGCTGAGGAGGCTGTCGATGACGATCCCCCTGATCGACCCCTTAAGTATTGGGGTTTGGGCCGCCAAGGCGGTCGCATGGGCACCAAGGGCGGCGAGGTACACCGTTAGGCGAAAGGATCGGTCGGTCACGAGCGTCAGTCCGCCGATTGGAGCAGCGCCCGGACCCGAGGAAACGCCTGATCGATGTCGGCCAGGGAACAGGCGCCGACCGAGATCCGGAACCAACCCGAGTCGCCGGGAAGCCCGAACGCCTGGAAAGGGACGACGGCCAGGCCGGCCCGTTCAAGCAGTAATTGACGAATATCCTCGTTGGTCTGGATCGCGCGACCAGCGATGACTTTCCCGACCAGGTTCAACCGGAGGGATAGGTAGATCGCCCCCTGGGGGTTGATGCAATCCACTGGATGCCCTTCCGATTTGAGCTGGGCGAAGCCCTGATACAATGCGTCGAGCCGAGCCATCAGGCCGCGATGCATCTCGGTTCGGTAGTCCGTGATCGCGTCCGGATTGGCTAAGAACTCCGCAGTACCTACCTGCTCGGCCCGTGGCGCCCACGCGCCAACGTGTCCGAGTAAGTCCTTCATCCGGGCAATCACGGCGGGCGCGGCCAGGACCCAGCCAAGCCGGAGCCCGGTCGCGGCAAAGGCCTTGGAGATTCCATCAAGGGCGATGACATAAGGCGCGGCGGCAGGCACCAGGCCGACCGGGTTGGCATGTTCCGACGGCGGGTACACCAACGAACCGTAGATCTGGTCGAACAACACGAACAACTGCCGACGGCCCGCAGCCTCTCGAACCCGATTCTCGGCCACGACCGCGTCGAGAATCTGACTGAGCTGTTCGGCGCTCATCATCGTGCCGGTCGGATTTCCGGGCGAGCAGAGGCAGAGCAGCGATGCGATTGGAAGGTGAGGGGCGATTTGAGCCAGCGTCGGCTGGAATCCGTTCTCTCGAGTTGCTTCGACGGCGATCGACTTGGTATCGGTGATCTCAGCGTAGTAATCGTTGTTCCACGACGGCACCGAGTAGACCACCGTATCGCCGGGGTCAAGCACGGTTCGAAACGCGGCATAGACCACCGGCCGGCCGCCGCCGGCGACCAGCACCGACTCGACCGGGTACCGAACCCCCTGTTCACGGTCGACGTAGTCGGCGATCGCCTTGCGAAGGGCTAGCAACCCTTCGGACGGCGGGTAGTTTGTCTCGCCCTGGTCCAAGGCTTTGACGATCGCGTCCTTGAGAACGGTCGGAATCGGGAACTGCTTGGGATCGAAATCGCCGACGGTCAGATTACAGACCGGCTTACCGGCCGCGATCATGGCCCGGACTTCACCAGCGATCCTGAGAATGACGGAGCCGCGGAGTCTTCGGGCCATGCCGGAGAGCGACCGGTCGAGGGTAGCCTGGTTGCCGAAATCGAGGGCGGTGGGGGCGAGAATAGTCATGGACCAAATCTATGCTCAGGAGGGCATTTCGGCACCGCGGCGGGCGAGGGGCTTGGGGAACCGGCTGGCCGGTGTACTTTAGGACATTCCTCAACAAAACTCGGAGGTCGTCGTGGTCCGTCCGGTCATCTTTTGCCTTGTGTTGGTGGGTAGTGCGGTCCCCCTGATGGCCCAAAAACGGGGAGCAGGCGACGACCTGGGGCGCGAAATCGAAACCCGGCTCGAGCAGGTGATGCCCAAGGTCATCGGGTGGCGGCGGGACATCCACCAGCACCCCGAGTTGGGCAATCGCGAGGTCCGGACCGCGAAGCTGGTCGCCGACCATCTTCGATCCCTCGGAATCGAGGTTCGTACCGGGGTCGCCCATACCGGTGTGGTTGGCGTGCTCAAAGGCGGCAAGCCGGGGCCGGTCGTGGCGCTGCGGGCCGACATGGATGCCTTGCCGGTCACCGAACAGGTGGATCTTCCGTTCAAGAGCCTGGCCCGGACGGAGTACAATGGCCAGCAGGTCGGGGTGATGCATGCCTGCGGTCATGACAACCATGTCGCCATTCTCATGGGTGTCGCCGAGGTGCTGGCTGGGATGAAGGCGAGCATTCCCGGGACGGTCAAATTCATCTTCCAGCCCGCCGAAGAAGGCCCGCCGGCCGGCGAGGACGGCGGGGCCCCGATGATGGTCAAGGAAGGCGTCCTCGAAAACCCCCGTCCCGGCGCCATCTTTGGGCTCCACGTCTGGCCGGGTCCGCTCGGATCACTGGACTACCGTCCCGGGGGAGCCATGGCGGCCCCGGATGGCCTCCAGATCATCGTGAAGGGTCGCCAGACTCACGGAGCGGCACCCTGGGGTGGGGTGGACCCCATCGTCGTGGCGTCACAAATCGTGCTTGGACTCCAAACGATTGCCAGCCGGCAAATCGACGTGACGTTCAATCCCGCCATTGTGACGATTGGATCGATTCAGGGCGGAAACCGCGGCAACATCATTCCCGACAGCGTGGTGATGGTCGGAACGATCCGGACCTTCGACGAGGGCCAGCGCAAGGACATCCACATGCGGGTCCGGCGCACCGCGGAGGAAATCGCCAAGGCGTCCGGCGGCACCGCGATCGTGACCATTCCTGAGGGCGGTTTGCTGACCTACAACGATCCGGCCCTGACTGAAAAAATGGTGCCGACGCTCCGGCGCTCGGCGGGCGCGGGAGGGCTTCGGTTGAGCCAGCCGATTACCGGCTCGGAAGATTTCCCCTCGTACACCAAGGACATTCCCGGACTCTTCTTTTTTCTGGGCGTCGTCCCCAAAGGGGTCGACCCTTTGACGGCCCCCAAGAACCACTCACCGTTGTTCTTTGCCGACGAAGCCGCTTTGCCGACCGGGGTTCGGGCTCTCGCCAATCTGGCGATTGACTACCTCAAGATGAATCCGATTGGCAAGACCGCCGACCGATAGCGGCACAGTGTCCGAGCAGCTGGTTCGTTCCCTAGGCCGGTGGTCACTCGCCGGCCTGGTGCTGAACGGGATCTTGGGGAGCGGGGTTTATGGGCTCCCGTCCTTGGTCGCCGCGAAGGTCGGTCCGTTGGCCTGGGTGGCCGTCCTTCTGGCCGCCCTGGCCATCGGCGTCATCGTGGCTTGTTTCGCCGAAGTGGCTTCCAGGTTTCCGGGAACCGGCGGGCCTTTCCTCTATGCCCGCGTTGCCTACGGTGACTTTGTCGGGGTCCAGGTCGGGTGGCTTCAGTTCGTGACCCGAGTTGCCTCAATGGCGACCAACATCAATTTGTTTGCGATCTATTTGGCGGAGTTCGTTCCCACCGTCCAAGGCTGGTGGGGTAAGGCCATTGTCGGTACCGTGATGCTCGGGAGCCTCGCGGCCATCAACATCCGGGGCGTCAAGAGCGGCGCCGGGCTGAGCAACCTGCTCGTTATCGTCAAGATCGTACCGCTCGTGCTATTCGTGCTGGTGGGCCTAACGCTTATTGCCGGCCGGGGTGCGGCGGTGTCGGCTGTCGGGCCGGTCCTGACGCCCTCGGGGTGGGCCGATGCCCTGTTGATTCTCATCTTCGCGTTCGGGGGCTTCGAAAACGCGATTGTGCCGTTGGGGGAGGCTCGGAACCCGGAGCGGGACGCGCCCTTTGCGCTGTTCGTCGCGCTGGCGACCTGTGCGGCGATCTACACCGGTGTCCAGCTGGTCTCGACCCTCGCGTTGGTCGATCCGTCGCAACATCCGAGGCCGCTGGCCGACGCGGCCCGTGCCTTAGTTGGTCCGGCGGGAGCCACCTTCATGGTGGCGGGCGCGTTGCTGTCACTGATCGGTTGGTTCGGCGGCGGCATGGTGGCCACCCCGCGCCTCACGTATGCCATGGCGGAGGAGCGGGTGTTGCCGGCCGCGTTCGGTCGGCTCCACGCCCGGTATCGGACCCCGGCGTTTTCGATCGTGGTCCTCGCCGTGGTGTCGATGGGGTTGGCGCTGAGCGGAGGATTCCTGAGCAATCTGACCCTATCGGTGGCCACCAGGCTGGTCGTGTACCTGTTGGTGTGCGGGTCTGTCCCGATCCTTCGGGCCCGCGACGGCCACCCAAACGCCGCCCCGCCGGCCCGATTCCGACTGCCGGCGGTCGGGATCTTCTGGGTCGCAGGTTGTGTGTTCTCGCTGGCCATGGCCACCCGAATGAGCCAAAAAGAGTTGGGAATCCTGGTGCTGGTTATGAGCTTGGCGGCGATTAACTGGAACTTCGCGCGACGCCGGCCGCCGGTCGCCGTCTGATTCCATGGGACTGCCCGTCGTCATTTGTACCCGGGATCGGGCCGACTCCCTAACGCTGGCGCTCGACCGTTGGGCCGGCTTGCTTGACGACCCGAGCTGGGATCTTGTCGTGGTGGACGATGGCTCGTCAGACGATACCTGGCCCCTCTTGGAGGCCCGGCGACTGGAATTCCAGGGCCGAATTCGACTCGAGCATACCTCCGGGGTCGGACTTGGCGCGGCCCGAAACATCGGCTGGCGGGCCGCCGGAGCCGACTTGGTTCTCTTTACCGACGATGATTGCTATCCCGCGCCAGACCTTGTCGCCCGGATCGCCGAGTGCTTTCTGGAGAAGGATCTTGCCTTCCTCGGGGGCCGATTGCTGCCGTTCAGCCCTGAGGACGCCGAGGTGGCCGTGGTGACCCGGGCCGATCGGGTCGAGGTGACTGGGCCTTGTTTCGTGCCGGCCGGACTCCTCCCCGGCGCAAACCTCACCATTCGACGAGTGGCGCTGGAGCGGGCCGGCGGATTCGATCCACGGTTTGGGGCAGGGACCCCTTTTGCCGCCGAGGACGTCGAGTTGGTGGCTCGCCTTGGCTCCTTAGGTCTGCGGGGGGCGTTTGACCCCAGGCCGATCGTGTATCATCATCACGGCCGTCGGACCCCGGCGGCCGTCGCCGGCCTTCGGGCAAGCTACGATTGGGGCCGCGGGGCATACTACGCCAAGTGCCTGGCCAATCCGGTGCTTCGGTCGATCTACCTCGGGGCTTGGGCTCGGTCCCTCTTGACGGGTAGTTGGCGACGAACCAGCCGGGAGTTGGCCGGGGCTTGGAGGTTTTGGAAAGGGCGGGGCAGATGAGCGGCGCGACTTTCCGGATCGAGGTCACGGTTTCGGCGGCTGATATCGATGAACTCGGCCACGCCAACAACGTCAACTATCTCCGATGGATGTTGGAGGCGGCCACCACTCATTGGGATGTCGCCAGGCGCGAATCCGACCCCGCAGCCGTGGCGGGGATCGGTTGGGTCGTGATGCGCCACGAATTGGACTACTTCCAGCCGGCGTTTGTGGGAGAGACTTTGGGGGTGTTCACCTGGGTTCCGACCTGCACCGCCCTGACCTGCGATCGGTACTACGAAATCAATCGGTTGAGCGATGGGGCCCTGCTCGCGAGGGGGGCCTCGAGCTACTGCGTAGTTGATGCGGGCACCGGAAAGCCCCGTCGGATGAGCGATGAGCTGCGAGGAGCTATCGGTAGCCCCGAGTTAGTGAAGCGACATCGGATAGAACGTTCGTTCCCATTGCGACCTTGAAATGTTACAATCCCTCAGAACAGTTCGGCCAGTAAGCAGCGAGCTGAGCCACCGCCCAGCGTCTCGAATGCCGACAGGTCGGAGTGGAGGATTCGCGCGTGGCGCCTGATTCGGGCTTGCTCGACCGGTCCGAAGCCGTAAAAGGCCACGCTCGACATGACCAGCAGCGGCTCGCCTTCGTCGTTGATGAGGGGCAGGCAGTTGCCGCAATACCTGAGGAGTTGTGCCCGAGATAAGGGAAGGATTTCGAAGCCGCCCGCCTCCAGGCTGGCCAGCACCTCGGCTCGCCCCACCATCCCTGCCTGCGCCGTCTCAGCAATCGACTCCAAGCAGATCCCGGCCAATCCATGGCCAAGAAACATCATCACGTTGGTGTGATAGTACGGCAGGCCTTCGCTGTCGGTGGCCTCAAAGGCTACCAGTCGGTAACCGAGGTCGCGGGCCCAATCCTGGGTGAGCTTGAGGTTGGTCCGGATCGAGACGGCGGCGTAGGCCACTCGGTTGACATCGTCGAGGCAGAGGCTCCCGGTGCTTTCGAGGAACTGCCCAGCGGCTTCCCGGGCGGAGTAGTCGATCCGGCGGGGGTACCACTGCTGGAGCATCTGGACCAATGCCCCGCGCCGCTCGATCCGTCGGCTTGGTGCCATCATCGGATAGAGGACGAACGTTGGCAGCGTCTCGGCGCGGGCGGGATGGGTCGAGAACCAGTTGTTGCAAAACGGGGCGTCCGGCGTCTCCCGTAGGCTCCGCACCACGGTAACCTGGACCCCATTCTCGATCAGGAGGTTCCGAAGCGCCCGATGCTGACTCACCGCCTGTTCGGCGAGGGCCGCCGACTCGGTTGGGCCCACCGCCCGCTGAAAGGCATTGGAATCGGCCGTTTCAGCGTTGGTTCGATACTCGTAGGGGGCAACCAGCAATACGTGCCCGGCGGCCCGAGCCGTCATTGGGGCGACGCTTTCGAGTCGGCGCTCCGCTTGTCGTTGCCACCTGAGGCCCGTCGGGTCTTTGGATCGACGACGATGCTATGCCCGTCGCCGATTTTTCCGCCGGCCCGGACTGAATGACCCAGCGCCTGCAGCGCCGCGACGGTCGCATCGGGGATGGCGCCGGCCTCAAAGAACACCTGGTCGGGCAACCACTGCGAATGGAAACGGGGGGCGTCGACTGCCTGCCGAACGTCCATCCCAAAGGCGGTGACGTTGAGGACGATCTGGTGCACGGTGTTGATGATGGTCCGGCCGCCCGGTGATCCCGTGACCAGCACGAGCTTCCCGCCTCGGGTGACGATGGTCGGGGTCATCGAGGACAACATCCGCTTGCCGGGGACGATCACATTGGGCGGCGTTCCGATGGTGCCACTGGGCGTGGTGGTACCGGGCTTCTTGTTGAAGTCGCCCATTTCGTTGTTGAGGATGAATCCCGCTCCGTCGACCACCACGCGGGATCCGTAGCCCCCTTCGAGCGTAAACGTGTTCGAGACGGCGTTGCCCTGGTGATCGACCACGGAAAAATGGGTCGTGGCGTTTGGTTCGGGGTCGGCGGTAATCGCGATCCGCCCTTCGGCGAGGGCGATACTGTTCGACGCCTTGGTGGTATCGATCGAGGCCGCCAACCCTTTCGCGTGGGCTTTGCTGGTCAGCCGGGCCACCGGAATCTCGGTGAAATCAGGGTCGCCTAGAAATTCGGCCCGGTCGAGATAAGCCCGGCGTTGCGCCTCGATCATCAGATGAAGGGTCATCGGCGCGAACCGGGGCCGGCCAGCGATGTTCACCCGTTCCAGAATGTTGAGCATGGTGACCAAGGCAATCCCACCGGAACTCGGTGGCGGCATCGACACAATCTCGTAGCCCATGAAGGTACCTCGGACCGGGGGCCGCTCAACCGCGCGGTAACCGGCGAGA